>DATEVI010000001.1:0-2391 GCA_035281865.1 Geobacteraceae bacterium
TGCACCAAAGCGCGAGAGGTAATCCTGGCCGGACCGACCGCCAGCACCTGGCCGGAACCATTTTTCCGGAGAGGCGTCACGGTGCTGGGCGGCATCTCCATCAACAATCCGGACAGACTGCTGCAGATCGTCAGCGAAGGCGGCTCGGGCTACTTCTTCACCGGCGCGGCACAAAAGATAGTCATCAGAAGAGTTAAATGAGAAATGGGAACGCTCCGGCAGCATATACATCAACGCTGTCATTCCCGCGCAGCAGGTGGGAATCCGATATTGCTGACATGAGCGGCGTCATTGATACAACCTCTGATAGGGGTAGGAACGATACATTGGCTTGTATCGCCCCTCCCTCCGAACCGGACTGGCGGATTTCCCGCATCCGGCTCTCCAGTCGATGGTTTTACCTCAATGAGGACTGGAGTAATAAACAATGGGCCTCCACAAGACTAAACAGCCCATGTTCCCGAAAGAATTTATTTGGCCAGCGAAAATGATCCATATTGCCACTGATACCCTTAGACCCCTTGCTGCGTTTCCGCAGAATGCTGCGCAGGCGACGTCTAATCCACCCATCAAGCGCCGGAAACGTCCCCTTATGGCTATGTTTGAAATACTCAAACCATCCCTTAAGCATACGATTTACGTTCGCCGTGATAGCAGAAAGACTTTTGCCGTTGCTGCGTCCGGTCTGGGTACGAATGGCATCTTTGAGCTTCCTCAGACTCTTCTTGCGGGGCCAACGTGTGCCTCGCTCAAAGTGGTATCCAAGGAAGTCAAATCCCTGACCCGGAAGGGTGGTATCTACCACGCGGGTCTTCTCTGGATGCAAGACCAGTCCCCTTTCCACAATCAGTTGTTGCACCTGGTGCAGGGCTTTAGATGCCTCCGACTCATCACGACACATGATGACAAAGTCATCGGCATAGCGGATCATTTGAAAACCCGCTACCTCCATCACCTCATCAACGGGATGGAGGTAGAGATTGGCCAACAGGGGACTGATAACGGCGCCTTGGGGTGTTCCTGCTTCGGGCGTCCACCGGGACAGCCCCTCCATGATGTCCTGACCGAGAAATCGTTCGATCAGCTCAAGCAGGCGGCCATCGGCAATATACCGGCGGACTTCCTGCATAAGTTTCTCATGGGGAATGCTGTCAAAGTACGCCTTCAGATCGGCATCCACTACATGGGTGTAGCCGGCTTTCAAGAACCGATCCACTTCCCGCAGGGCATCCTTGCTTCCTCTGTTGGGCCTGAAACCGTAACTGTGAGATTTGAACTTCGTCTCGAATATAGGCTCTATAACCAGCCTTATCGCCGCCTGGACTATCCGATCCCGCACGGCGGGGATACCCAAGGGCCGCTTCTCTTTACTGCCAAGCTTGTCTATATAGACCCGCTTGATCGGTCGCGGTCGGTAGGTCCCGGTGCGAAGCTCTGCTTCCAGCCCGACAATATTTTCCTCAAGTCTCTGCTCAAACCTCTCCACGCTTTCATGATCCGTCCCGGCACTGCCTCTGTTCCTTCTGACCGCCTGCCAGGCGGTGTGAAGGGTTGTTGGCCGGTACACCTTATCGATCAAGCTGAACCAAACTTCTCCTTTCACCCCCTTTTCGAGGGCCTCCAGCATGCGCTCCGTCCATATGGAACGTTCCACCCAGTCATAAGGCCGGGCTTCTCCCTCTTGTTTAGCCGTCTCCGGCACTGCCACGGGTATTGTTTCGTTCTGTACCGACATCGCTCATCCATCTCCCTACGTCCCTTCGCTCCACGGCCATTACACCGCTTCTTCGCTAATATGGACGCTCTGACTCCTGACCGGCGGGCTCTTCGTACCCTTTCCAGGGGCAATGAACTCCCGGCTTGTCCCCGTCAGGTCTCCCTGGTTCACACAGCACGACCTTCCATGCATTCCGTCACCAACCACCCAGTATGCTCTGACGTCGCTTTCTTGCTGCCCCTCCAGCGCGTCAAACACCCATGCACATTTTACTCTGTCCACAGGTCAGGCTTCACCTTGAATGAGGAGGCTCGCCGCACCTCAAGGCCGAATCGTGTTCGTTATCCTACGGACTGCATCTTCGCCTCCGGTTGCTCCCCACCCCGCCTCACGGCGACGCAGTTTCCTTCGGCTACCGAGATCGGGCATAATCTCGGAGGAGGACTTTCACCTCCTCAATCGCGCCTGCTCCCAGGCGCACTCATTCCGGCGAAAGCCGGAATCCAGGATTCTATTTTCATAGGAAAGACAAACCATGACTGCTATCAATCAGATGGCTGATTTTGTAAGTCGGCTAAGGTTTGATGACTTACCCGATCTTACGGTAGAACATCTTAAAATGCACCTTTTGGACACGATTGGCGCAATGTTTGCGGGACGCCGGCTGAGAGAGG
>DATEVI010000002.1:0-9574 GCA_035281865.1 Geobacteraceae bacterium
GTTCTCAACAAGCACTGTAATGGTATGTCTCATTGCAAATCTCCAAGAAACTTATCACCAGTTGTATATTACATCATGCCGTTACGCTCTTTTATTTATGAAGCAAGAACCATTTCGTTCAGCGAAGCTCCTGCCGGAACCATCGGTAAGACCTTTTCCTCGCGGGCGATCTTGAATTCCATAATTACGGGGCCGGGCGTCTTAAAAGCCTCTTTTATGGTTTCTTCCACTTCTTCCGGCTTGGTGGCCTGAAAACCCTTGGCGCCAAATGCTTCGGCAAGCATGGTAAAATCGATGGGAAGATCGAGAACTGTGTGAGAGTAGCGTTTCTCAAAGAAAAGCTCCTGCCACTGTCGAACCATTCCCAGGAAGTTATTGTTCAAGATACAGATTTTCACCGGTAAGCGATTCTGCACAAGGGTTGCAAGTTCCTGCATATTCATTTGAAACCCGCCGTCTCCGCAAATTGCAATTACCTGTTTGTCCGGAAAAGCGACCTGTGCTCCCATCGCGGCGGGAAGACCGAAGCCCATCGTCCCCAAACCGCCGGATGTCAGAAAGGTCCTTGGTCGGGTAAATCCGAAAAACTGTGCCGTCCACATCTGGTGTTGCCCAACATCGGTAGCAATGATAGCTCCATCATCACTCAGCTCTCTAAGCTTCTGGATTACCATCTGTGGTTTGATCACTGTGGTCTCCTGCTTGTAGCTCATGGGATGCTTCGTTTTCCATGCGTCTATCTCGTCGAGCCACGGTCTTGCTGAATTTCTGAATTCCTCGACGGCTTCCGGATGTTCTTTCACTTCCGTAATCATCCGCGTCAGTACTTCCTTTACATCGCCGACAATAGGGAGATCGACCCTTACGTTCTTTTTTATCGAAGTCGGGTCGACGTCCACATGTATGATCTTGGCATTGGGGGCAAAGGAGGAAATCCTGCCGGTAACCCTGTCATCGAAACGCGCTCCGACTGCTACGAGTAGGTCACAATTGGTTACCGCCATATTAGCGTAGTAAGTACCGTGCATACCAAGGAACCCAAGAGAAAGCGGATGATCCTCCGGAAAAGCTCCCAAACCCATGAGGGTGGTTGTAACAGGAGCGTTCAAGGTGGTGGCAAGCGTAAACAATTGTTCAGCCGCATTACCGAGAACAACACCTCCACCAACATAAATCACCGGTTTTTTTGCAGAAAGAAGCATGCCCGCAGCTTTCTCTATCTGTTTTGGATGCCCTTCAATTGTCGGCTTGTACCCTCGCAATTCAACTGAATCCGGATATTTGAATTCAGTTGTGGCAATCTGAACATCCTTAGGCAGATCAATGAGTACCGGGCCGGGCCTTCCAGTGCGAGCAATGTAGAATGCCTTTTTAACGATTTTAGAGAGATCCTTTACATTCTTTACCAGGAAATTATGCTTGGTGCATGGTCTTGTTATCCCCATGATATCGACTTCCTGAAAGGCGTCGTTTCCGATCAGAGCTGTTGGTACCTGGCCGGTAATGACCACCAAGGGGATCGAGTCCATATAGGCTGTAGCAATTCCGGTTACCGTATTGGTTGCCCCGGGACCGGAGGTAGCTAATGCTACGCCCACTCTTCCGGTGGCCCGTGCGTAACCGTCAGCAGCATGAACCGCAGCCTGTTCATGTCGGGGCAAAATGTTTTTTATTTCGGGGCAGGAATAGAGCTCGTCAAAAATGTTGATTACAGTGCCGCCGGGATAACCAAAGACTGTATCCACTCCTTCAAGCTTGAGACATTCCAGCAAAATTTTTGCTCCTGCCAGCTTCATCCGAAACACCTCTGTCGATTATTTACAGCAAGAATCCGGTTAAATATATTTAAAACCAGATTTGTACAAACAGGCTGTCATCACAATCCATGCTGACCGCAAACCCCTATTTTGCAGTTGTTACCGCCCCCGTATAGGCGGAAGTCACAGCTTTTGCATACCTTGCCAGCCACCCCTTTTTGATCTTCGGTTCAGGAGGTTGCCATGTTGTCCGACGGGCATTCAGAGTTTCCTCGTCAACCAGCAATTCCAGCTTGCGGGATGGGATATCCAGGACAATTTTGTCACCATCCTGGACAAACGCTATGGGTCCTCCCTCAGCGGCTTCGGGAGAAATATGGCCGATACATGGCCCCCGGGTACCGCCCGAGAAACGTCCGTCGGTAATGAGCGCAACCGAATCACCCAGCCCCAGCCCCATGATTGCTGCAGTAGGAGCCAGCATCTCTCTCATCCCAGGACCGCCTTTGGGCCCCTCATATCTGATAACAACAACATCACCGGATTTGATTTTTCCTTCCATCAGTGCCGCCATGGCCATTTCTTCCGAATCGAAGCATCGAGCGGTACCAGTGAACTTCATCATGGCCGGAGAGACTCCAGACTGTTTTACTACGGCGCCCTTGGGAGCAATGTTCCCGAACAGAATGGCAATTCCGCCCTCTTTCTTTACAGGATCGGTCACCGGATGAATGACAGTTTCGTCAACCTTGTCAATGCTTGAAACCAACTGCTCAATCGAAAGGCCCATGACTGTCGGATTATCCTTTATGGCGGACCCCAGCTGTTTCAATACACCGAGCACACCTCCCGCAACATCAAGGTCTTCCATGAAATGCTCACCTGCGGGATTCATTGAAGCCAACTGCGGCGTTTCTTTGGAAAGAACATCGAAAGTCTCGAGGGGCAGTTCAACACCGGCCTCGTTGGCAATGGCAAGCAGGTGAAGAACGGTGTTCGATGAACCGCCGAGAGCAAGATCGACGCGGATAGCATTTTCAAATGCCGCACGCGTCAGTATCTGGCGGGGCGTGATATCCTTTTGCACCAGCTCCACAATCTTTTCACCAGAAGCGAATGCGATGCGCCTTTTCAAAGCCGACACTGCAAGCGCAGTTCCACACCTGGGAAGGCTCATGCCCAAAGTCTCAGTAAGAACCGCCATGGTATTGGCTGTAAACAACCCCTGGCATGACCCCATACCGGGGCAGGCATTGTCCTCGCACACCTGGAGTTCCTTGGCGTCGATAACGCCCGCCTTATACCTCGCCATTGCCTCAAAGGTATCGGTGACGAACGAATACTTTCTCCCTTCCGTTCCACGTCCGGAAAGCATTGGTCCGGCTGTCACCACAATGGACGGTATATCCAGCCTGGCCGCCGCCATGATCATGCCCGGCGTTATTTTGTCACAGTTTGTCAACAGAACCAGGCCGTCCAGCCTATGGGCTTCCACGACGGATTCAACCATGTCGGCAATGAGCTCGCGTGTCGGCAGGGAATAATGCATTCCTTTGTGTCCCATGGCAATACCATCGCACACGCCTGGTATGCCGAAAAAGAATGCGTACCCGCCACCGGAATGTATTCCTTTTTCAATAAAGCGCTCAAGATCTCGCATGCCCACATGACCGGGGATAAGATCCGTAAAGCTGGTTGCGACGCCAATGAAGGGCTTATCCATTTCACTCTGGGGAACGCCGGCTCCCTTTAACAACGCTCGATGGGGCACACGCTCAAGCCCCTTTGTAATCTCATCACTTCTCATTTTTGTTCCTCAACGGCAATTGCAGTGACAACTTGAAAAGCCCTTGTCCAGCAAGAAGCCCCTAAATTTTTTAATAAGCATTCAAAATAGTATATTAGGCAAAAACTGTCAACAAGGAGTTAACGTGGTCATCCAGCATACGGATTTTATACTGCCGGTTGCCGCGATGAAAAGCGGAATCTGTTTTGGCAGGGGATCCCACAGATTATCAGAGCTGGACACAGAGGGCGGCATCCGGACAATACCATGATGAAAAAATAGCTAACCACTTCGAATCATCTTTTTGATTTCTGCCTCGGACGGCCTGATGTAAGATGGATTAAGCAGGGCCAGAGGCATGGTTTTGCCTTGCAATATATCTTGGTAAACCAGCACTGCTCCGGTGGAAGCGCGCGACTGATTGCAGGAGCATGGAGCGAAAAGTGCTATTGTGCCGAGCCTCGACTCTATCATTTCTCTATATCTGATTGCCCCGGGCCCGACAAAAACAGTGGGCTCCTTTATATGATCAAGAAAGTCGGCCGGGGATATGACGCAGTCGTCGATAATTGCCTCGGGCAACCCGTCGCAACTATAAAGCGCGGCGTATACCTCATTTTTTCTTGCATCCAGCATCGGGCAGACAGGGTAGGCCGACCACGGCAGATTAAAAGCCAAGCTCGCGAGAGACGAAAACCCGGTGACCGGTTTGCCTGTCGCTAGAGCCAACCCTTTTGCCGTTGCGACACCCACGCGCAACCCCGTGAAAGAGCCCGGCCCCAGAGATACGCCGATGCCGTCCAGATTGTCGACCGTGAGCCCCGCATCCTGCATGATTCTGTCTATACTGGCCAGAAGCTGACCGGAAAGAGTCCTGTCGGTATCCAGAAGACATTCACACACAATCCTGGTGCCGTCGGTAACCGCGGCACTGCAGGCCGTAGCAGACGTGTCTATAGCCAATACTTTCAGGTTACTCTTGACCACCATAATTTGAAACCCTGTGAAGCTGAGCTCTCAGCCCTAACTGACAAAATACCTTACTATATCGTTATAAAAGGCGAGAAACATCAAACCAATCAAAAGAACCAAACCTACCTGCTGCAATAACTCGCGAGCCTTCATGCTTACAGGTTTCCGGAACAGCCATTCATATGCGTAGAACAGTAGGTGACCACCATCCAAAATAGGTATCGGCAACAAATTCAGAATTCCCAGATTAATGCTGAGGAAAGCCATAAACGCGACAAAATTGGATATCCCAGCGTCAGCCTGCTCCCCTGCCATTTTGGCGATCATGATTGGCCCGCCTATGGTGTCCAGGGAAATTGTTCCGGTGACAATTCTACCGAGAACAACATACGTCAACCTTATAACGTCCCAGGTTTGCTCACTTCCTCTCGTAAATGATTCAACACCCCCGAACCTTTCAACGGCAAAGTCGTTGGAAGCGGCAATTCCGATTGCGGGAGATTTGATTGTGTCACCAAGCAAATTCTTTTGTGTGGTGATTTCTGGAGCTACGCGAACAACAAAAGTTTGACCACCCCGATCCACTTTCAAGTCTAGCTGCTTACCGCCACTCTCGACTATCAACCGGGACAGTTCGCTCCACTTTGAAACAGCGCGGTCATTCACTGCAACGACAACGTCATTGGCTTTGAGACCGGCACGCGCCGCGGGCTTATCCTTGACTACTTCGCCAATCTTTGAAGTAATAAATGGGACGCCGATCATGAATACCGAGATGAAGGCCAAGTATGCGAAAACCAGATTAAAGAGGGGACCGGCAACGACAATAAGAATTCGTTGCCATGGAGGCTTTGCAAGAAACGAGCGGGAATGGTCTTCCAGCGGGACGTCCTCATCACCGGCTTCACCCACCATCTTTACATAACCGCCAAGGGGGAATGCTGATATGAGATACTCGGTTTCACCTATCCTTTTACCGAAAAGCTTTGGTCCGAATCCGAGTGAAAACTTCTCTACACCCACTTTGAAAATCTTGGCAAAGATGAAATGACCCAGTTCATGAACAAAGATGAGTATCCCCAGAACGATAATTGCTGAGACTATGCTTGTCATGTAATTCCTTTGTCCTTTATGCGGAATGCCGTGTCCGCAGACAGCTGCTTCGGCGACTCGCAGGCCGAGACATCCCGGCCGCCCTTTATCGAGGCCAAGAGTTTGGCCTTCCTATTGCCCAATTGCTTTTCAGGTTACTATGTCACATCGGCGGAGTCTTTCCAAGAAGAACCTTTTACTCACTCTCCGAGCAGTTCCCTGGTTTTTTCGCGGCTCCATAAGTCTGCGCTCAACACCTCATCTAATGAATTGAGACGATGCGGCTTGTGCAGATTCATCGTTTTTTCAATGAGCGTAACGATATCAGTAAACTTAATTTTTCCAGAAAGGAATGCTTCAACCGCCACCTCGTTTGCAGCATTCATGACGGCGGGCATGCTTTCGCCGTCCTGCAGGGAGCGGTATGCCAGCTTTAGCGCCGGGAAGCGGATCAGGTCCGGTTTGAAGAAAGAAAGGGTGTTTATCTCCGTCAGGTCGAGAGGCTTTACTCCCGTGGAGACTCTTTCGGGATATGTAAGAGCGTAGGCAATCGGAGCCTTCATATCAGGAACGCCGAGTTGAGCCAATACACACCCGTCGACGTATTCCACCATGGAATGTATTATGCTCTGCGGATGAATGACGACATCGATACGGTCGGGAGACATGTCGAACAACCACCGTGCCTCAATTATTTCCAGCCCCTTGTTCATCATGGTGGCGGAATCTATTGTGATCTTCTGCCCCATGCTCCAGTTGGGGTGCGACAGTGCGTCACTGACGGAAACCCGGGACAACTTGTCAAGCGGATAATTCAGGAAAGGGCCACCAGATGCCGTTAAAATGATACGCTTGACATTGCCTCCTTTATGGCCCTGCAATGACTGAAATACGGCACTGTGCTCGCTGTCAACCGGGTAAAGCTTCACGCCGTGCTGTTCGACGAGGTCCATCACCAAACGCCCGGCGGCCACCAGCGTTTCCTTGTTGGCCAAGGCGATGTCTTTACCGGCTTTGATCGCTGCCACGGCCGGAACAAGCCCGGCAGATCCCACTATGGCGGCAACGACCATCGACGCGTCAGTTGCAGAAGCGGCTGTAATCATGCCCGGAACCCCGCAGAGAATCTCCGGTTTATGTCCGTTCAACATTCTGTGCAGTTTTTTTGCTGATTCCTCGGTAACGACTGCAACCACTTGAGGAGAGAATTGCTCTATCTGCCTTTTCAGCAAGCCCAGATTGTTACCGGCGGTGAGCGCAACTATTTCAAACTTGTCCGGATGGGCAGCGACTATATCAAGCGTGCTGACACCTATGGAACCGGTGGAACCTAGAATCGTAAGCTTTTTCATGCACTTCCTCGCCTAGCAAAAATATATTTCAAGATGGGATAAAGATGTAATAAGCATAGAAAAAAGCCGCCGGAGCGGCAAAAAGAATACTGTCAAGCCGGTCGAGCATGCCGCCATGCCCCGGAATGATCTTCCCCGAATCCTTCACACCAAAGCTTCGCTTCAACATAGATTCAAAGAGGTCTCCCAATTGGCCCAGACATCCCAGCAGAAGCGCGGCGGCTATGCAGTCAAAGACGGACAACTCCGTGAAAAAAGTCGCTCTTGCTATGAAGGCCCCTGCCAGACTGCCGATCAGCCCCCCCAGAGACCCCTCAACACTCTTTTTCGGGCTCACAACAGGGTAGAGTTTCCTTTTTCCAAACGCGCTTCCCGTGTAAAACGCACCCGTATCGCCTGCCATGACAATTACCAGCAACAAAAAGATCCATTCAATTCCGTTGGGCAACATCCTTATGAGCCCCAGATGGCTCAACAGAAATGGAACATAGAGTATGCCGAGAAACAATAGGGCGACATCTCCGGCAGACTTTCTGATGTCTTTGATTCTGAAAAGAGAGACGAGGGAAAAAATAAGGACAGCAAGAGTCAGAGCGAATAGAAGCAACACGAATTCATTTGACCAGACGGCAAGACATACTGGAATTCCGGATAAAATCGCCAGAATCGATTCAAATCTCCTCCCGGGCAAAGCCATCTGGTAGAACTCGTAGAGTCCGACAAGCGAAAGGAAGGCCACCAGACAGGAAAACAGCAGAACGCTTCCCTTCATGATGAAAAGAATGAGAAGTGGCAGAACAACAATCCCTGTAATTAGCCTTTTGATTTTTAACTCCTGTTCTGCAATTGGCCGCTCGTCAAGCCATACCGTCTCTCTCTGGCCTGATAATTGCCTAAAGCTTTGTAGAACTCCTCTTTTCCGAAATCAGGCCAGTTCACTTCGGTGAAATAAAGTTCCGCATATGCAATCTGCCACAATAGAAAGTTGCTGATCCTCATTTCACCACTGGTTCTGATGAGCAAATCCGGTTCGGGAAGATCCGCCGTGTAAAGATATCCGGAGAAATTTCTCTCGTCCAGTCTTTCAATATCAGTCTTGCCGGCTACCATGTCGACAGCGAGCTTTTTCACCGCCTGGATGATTTCCTGCCTTGCCCCGTAAGAAAGGGCGAGGGTAAGTACCATGCCGCTATTAACGGAGGTCTTCCTGACGGTGTTTTCCACCGCTTCCCTTACAGCCTGCGGGAGTTCTTCCAGATCCCCGATTACGTTAAAACGTATATTCTTTTTCATAAGCAGGGGAGTTTCCCTGGCAATGTACTTCTTGAGCAGCGTCATCAAGGACCTGACTTCGCTTTTCGGTCTCAACCAGTTTTCAGAGGAAAAAGCAAAAAGCGTCAGGTACTGTATCCCGAGCAGCGAACTCTCCTCAACGATGGTACGGACCGTCTCTACACCTTTCTGGTGACCGATGATCCGCTTCAACATTCGCTCCTGGGCCCATCGGCCGTTGCCGTCCATAATGATTGCCAGATGCCTTGGAAGCTTTTCCCTGTCTAATCCTTGCATGATAATCCTGAAACAAAAAATCCCCTGCAAGAGGGGTTGAGGCGAATTAAATCATATATCCATAAATATGGCAAGCCCAAAAAAACTGTAAAAGCAAGACGTTCAGACTTCCATTACTTCCTTTTCCTTCGCTGCAAGAACGTCATCAATCCTCGTGACAAAGCTGTTAGTCACATCCTGAACTTCCTTCTCCGCCCTCTTCAAGTCATCTTCTGAAATGTTCTTATCTTTTTCGAGTTTCTTCAATTCATCATTGGCATCACGGCGAATGTTGCGTAGGGCGATCTTGGCATCCTCAGCCATCTTCTTCAGCGCCTTGACAATTTCTTTCCGCCTCTCTTCAGTAAGCGGAGGAAGGGCAAGACGCACAATCTTTCCATCGTTTGTAGGGGTAAGACCTATATTTGCATTTAATATGGCTTTTTCAATGAGCGGAATCGACTTCGCTTCCCATGGCTGTATTATTATAACTCTCGCCTCTGGTATGGTAAGTGACGCCACCTGGTTAAGCGGAGTGGGAATGTCATAATAATTAACCTTTATGTCATCCAGAAGCGCAGTCGATGCGCGACCGGTTCTTACTTTCTGATACTCCTTGCGCAGGGACTCCACGGATTTTTCCATTTGGGCTTTCATGGCAGAGATCACGCCTTTTGTCATTTTTTTTCTCCTTTGACGATAGTACCGATTTCTTCGCCGCAGACGACTTTAATGATATTGCCACTGGTTTTTATGTTAAAAATTATTATTGGGAGATTATTGTCCATGCAAAGGGATGTCGCGGTAGCATCCATAACCTGCAATCCTTTTTTAAGCACGTCTATGTAACTCAGCTTGGAGAACTTAAGCGCACTGGGATCTTTCATGGGATCTGCAGAATAGACACCATCAACCTTTGTACCCTTCAATATCACCTCAGCACCGATTTCCATAGCCCGTAAACTGGCAGCGGTATCTGTTGTAAAATACGGGTTGCCGGTGCCCGCCCCAAGAATGACCACCCGACCTTTCTCGAGATGCCTTATGGCGCGTCGACGAATATACGG
>DATEVI010000003.1:0-5454 GCA_035281865.1 Geobacteraceae bacterium
CTTTGCTGACTGGCAGAAATATCTGTTACGGCACCAGAAAGCCCGAATCAAGAGCTTGTTGTACTTGGTTCAGGGCTTTTTTTTTGGAAAAAGTCGGCAAGCTCAGGAAATCTGAAAGAAGAAAGGAGGTGATAGGGAAAACAGAGCGTTTAGAGACGAATCAGGCCAAAGTCCGGGTAACCGGGTGACGGAAAACCAGGGGTCCACCGCAGGTGGATGGCCAGGTTGCCTGAGGGGAGATTAATTTAATTGAAACTTAACTTAGGAGGAATGACTAATGAAGAAGAAAATCATGATGCTTTTGGCAGTCATGATGCTCCTGTTCGGCGTCAGCGGACAGGCCATGGCTACTTTAACGACTGGCGACCTGATCCGTGTCGTGTATAAGAGTGATGGAACCGGGATCGAAGTCGCCACAGATCTGGCTGGAGCCACCGGTTGGACATCAGGAAGCGCCATTACAAGCCCAGTCAATTACAGTGCTGACACATTCTCGCTCACCCAGTTTGCAGGTTCAGCATGGAGTGATCTCAGTGTGGCCTATTACGCCAACACATTTCCCTCTGGTAGTTTCTGGTTCAGTGGTCCTGACGGCGGTCTGAACAATAGCGCAAGCAAGAAGAACTCAATTACCACGGCACTCACTCAAATGAATGGTATATATAGTACTGCCATGGGCACCGGCAAGATGGGGACGGTTCAATCGTCAAACGCTAATTCCCATTGGAACAAGATGAATATGGGCGGCACGAATATCGGATCCTGGGGCACCTATGTGGGACACGGCATGGGTGTAGTAAGTCTTGCTGACCTTGTTACCACAGGTTTTGTGGACCAGTACCTCTATTACTACCCTTCAGCGACATCCAACAATGCCGGCACCGGTGTGCAGGTCGCAAAGATCCGTACGTATGCTGACGGCACGACCCAGGTGAGTGCAGTTTCGCAGGTTCCTGAGGTTCCTGTACCTGCAGCCCTGTACCTTTTCGGCACAGGCCTGTTAGGACTCATCGGGATCCGCAGAAAGAAGGCAGCTTAACTTAGTGATCAAACAAAAGGAGAAACAAACAATGAATATCAGGAAGATTTTCACAACAATTGCTGCCGGTGTATCAATGCTGGCGCTCGTCGGCACAGCCGGCGCTGCAACCATCGAGATCAATATTCACGGCGCATCTGCCCAGGGCGACTACTGGGTTGCGCTGGCCCCGGATTTCATCAAGGCACAGGCGGGATGCTCGGGAGCTGTTCCCGTAACAAAGTCGTATAGCATGGACAGCAAATTCAAAATCGTCTCCGCAACCTGCGGAGGGAATACGTACTACATCCGTAATGCAGCCAAGGCCTCTTTTGAAGGGCCTCTCTCACTGCTCGGGGATGATACCTATGCCAGCCCTGACAACACACTTGGACCAGGAATCCAGGGCGAGCTTTGCGCTGCCGGTGATCCAGGTGATCCAGGTGCAGGCCTCCGCAGCTATTACAGAAAGCTGGTAGATGAAAGCACCTGTGGAGGATCCAGTTGCACGGCACTGAAGTGCGTGCCGATTCATCTCGGCGTTTCTGACGTGGCTGGTGAATCCTTTGTCCAGTTCTCATACGGCAGGATAGCCGGCCCCGCAACACCGGCCGGCACTGCCCCAATCATGAGGGCCATGAGCGCTATAGACACATCCTCGCTGCCGAGCGTCAACCCCTTTGTAGTGCCGTTCGCGTTTTTTGCTCATGACGACGTGAAGCAGTGTATTAACAATGCTTCAGGTAATCCCACTGATTACGCTAACTGTGTAAGTAATCCTGTGGATAACACCGCATCTGCCATCACGAACCTTACCCGCGAACAGGCTGTCCTGCTCTTCTCAGGCCAGGTCGCGAATTGGAACGAGTTCGGTTCCAGCTTCGTTACCCTTCCGGTTGTGACCTGTTTACGCCATGCAGGCTCAGGTACTGCAGCCGGCCTTGATTGGGCCGTCATTAGAGGTAACGGTTGGGGTGGTAATCTGTCTGGAATAGAGAACAGGCCGGATGATACTATTCTCAATGATCCCGGTTACACCCCCGGAGCGACCATTACCTATTTTAACGATTCAACGAACGATCTGATGGCTTGTGTCAACGGACAGGCCGGCGCAATAGGATATTCTGATGCTGACAAAGAGACCTCGGTCGGCCCCGGCAAAACCTATGCTAACACCGTGACTCTTAAGTATAATGGTGAAAAGGCCTCAGCAGAGGGCATCCAGAATGGCCGCTACGACTACTTCACCCATCAGTGGTCCTACAAGAGCCCGACTCTGAACAGCACCGAACTAAGCTGGGTCAATGCCCTGCTCACTATGTCTTCCGATCCTGCGAAGATCCCGAGCAGCAAACTGCCCTACTGGTCAACGGTCGGCCAGATGAAATTCAAGAAGGCAACTGATGCTTCATATCCTGCAAAGTAAATTCTAATTCATGTAGTTGATTGACATATTCGGGGTGTTTTGTTCAATGCCAGCACGGGTTGGAGGAAACACCCCGCTTTTTTTCATCAGTTCTTAAACAAATTGTAATAATACCTTAACAAAACCCTGGCAACATAGTCATCACGTTTTTTAATTTGGCGAGTCATTGAGGTTGACTATGGACAGGATGAAAAGACTCATCGAAGCGATCAGGATACTTATCGTAGGGGAATTCAGCGGTTACATCAAGATCAATTTCAGCCAGGGAAGTCTTGGGAGGATCGAAAAGTCTGAGGAATTCGAGGATGCCACAATTATTCTTACGGGAGAGAAAAACGACAGGAAGAAAAGTGAGGAGAAAGATTTCCATCATGGCCCGGTACCTCTTCTGCCTGCTGGTAACGATCCTGATCCTCCATACTCCGATGTCTGAAATATGCGCCGCGGAGGATGAGGGGGATACGGGTTTCGGGATTATCGTTTTTGAGGTGACAGGAAACAGCATTTTTCCGGTAGACAAACTACGGGATACGGTTCTGCCTTTCACAGGTTCCGGGAAGACAGTGGCTGACGTGGAGAAGGCGCGGGATGCCCTTGAGAAACTTTATCACGATGCCGGTTATCCGGCCGTTATGGTGAATATACCGGAACAAACCCTGAAAAACGGGGTTGTCAGGTTGCAGGTCATTGAAAGCCGGATCGGCCGGGTGAAGATTACTGGAAACCGGTATTTCACGATGGGAAAGGTGATGAAGGACCTGCCGTCTTTGTCACCGGGTGCGATCCTCTATCTGCCGAAGGTGCAGAAGGAGATTGGCCGCTTGAACAGAAACCAGGATTTCAAGGTTGACCCCATCATGTCACCTGGAAAGGAATTGGGGACCATTGACGTGGAATTAAAGGTGGAAGACCGGCTTCCTTTGCACGGCTATCTGGAACTCAACAACCGGGCCAGCCATGATACGAGTAAATTGCGGTTGAATGGTATGTTACGCTACGACAATCTGTGGCAGAAGGAGCATTCCATAGCCCTTCAGTACCAGACGGCGCCCGAGAATACAAAAGAAGTGGAGGTAGTGGGTGGTACCTATGCCCTTCCCGCACCGTGGAACGAGGATCACCCGTTAGCTCTTTACGGTATCTGGTCGGACAGTGATACAGCATTTGGTGAGGGATTCATGGTGGTCGGAAAGGGGGAGATATTCGGGATACGCTATGTGCTGCCGCTGCCGCATTACCGGCTCTATTCTCATAACACTACACTGGGCCTTGATTACAAGCATTTTGATCAAGCCATTGGTTTTACATCTGAAAGCGGAGAGACAACGCACACGCCCATTTCTTATCTGCCACTCTCTTTTTCATATAGCGCTTTCCTGCCTGATGAGTGGGGAGGGATGACCCAGTTCAGCGGGGGACTGAATATTTCCTTCCGCGGAGTAGTTTCGGATGAGAGGGAATTTGAGCTCAAGCGCTACAAGGCCATGGCAAACTACCTTTACGCCACTGCGGGTATCCAGCGCACCCAGAAACTGCCTGTGGGGATGAGTCTCTTCGTGAAAGTAGACGGGCAGGTGTCCGGTCAGCCGCTTATAGACAACGAACAGTATATTGCAGGCGGCATGGAAAGCGTGAGGGGATACATGGAAAGCGAGGCTGCGGGCGATGATGCCGTTCATGCTACGCTGGAGATCTCTTTTCCGGACCCTCTCGAAAGGTTCGGGACCGGGAAGCGGTTTCAGATGATCCCTTTTCTCTTCTATGACATGGCTGAACTGACCATCATAGAACCGCTCCCCGGTCAGGATAAGAGTATCAAACTCGGAGGGGCGGGGGCGGGAATGCGAGGCTCCATGACGAAGAATCTGGAATACGAGCTGGACTGGGCTGCGGCCCTGGACGCGACAGACCGGACACAGCGGAATGACCAGAGGATCTATTTTAAAGTGAAAGCCCTTTTATGATGATGCATTGGGGAAGATCTATGAAAATCAGCGCTTTTTGTACCATGCTCCTGTTGTTTGGCTGCGGGTTGGTACTATTCCCTCTTTTCTGTCAGGCCAGCCCCGTTAATATCCCCGGCTTTTACGGACCGGTTATCATGCCTCCGTCGGGAGCACAATTGCCTGTTTTAAAACAACCATCAGCAATGATACCGGGGATCTCGGGATTTGAAACCAACCCGCCGGGGAACCGTCTCACGATTCAACAGAATCAACCGCAGGCCATCATTGACTGGGAATCCTTCGACATCGGCGCTGATGCCTGGACCCATTTCGACCAGAAGGGAAATTCAAGCTGGGTCGCCCTGAACCGGATTTGGGACAAGAATCCCAGCCAGATCTATGGGAAGCTCACAGCAGACGGAAAGATCTATCTCATCAATCAGAACGGGATCCTCTTCGGAACGGGCTCCAGGGTGAATGTCAACAGTCTTGTGGGCTCAGCGCTGAATATTACCAATGATGATTTTATAAGGAATGCACTCAATTTCAGATTCGATAATTACCGCGTCACGGACGACCCGGGGGCAGTGCTTAATCCGCTGGCGATTGTCTCGAATCACGGGGAGATAAATGCTGCCATAGGGGGTTCCGTCTTTCTCATGGCCCCCCGCGTCGAAAATGCAGGCACGATCAATGCCCCCATGGGGCAGGTCGGCCTGGCTGCAGGGACACAGGTGGCGTTGGACGTTGACCCATCAGAATCCAGCACAAGAACGGCCTTGATTGTAAATGTCACGGACGGTTTTGGCGAGGCTGCTAACCGGGAATACGGACAATTGACAGCGGATACGGGCATGGCCGGCATGTATGGCGGCGTTGTGAATCAGGAGGGCCTTATCCGTTCTGTGACGGCCGTCAAACAGAACGGTCAGATTGAGCTTATTGCCAGGGACAAGATCAGCACGGGCAGCAATAGCAGGACAGAATCCCCCATTTCCGATTCGCTGGATACGGTTGACAACTCGTTCCTGTTCTCCGGAGGTGTGGTCCTGATGCACGGCAAT
>DATEVI010000004.1:0-2777 GCA_035281865.1 Geobacteraceae bacterium
ACAACCGTAAAGGAAGGAATTGTCGACAGCCTCAAGGGCATCAATGAGATCGAGACGGAGATCGTCAACCTGGTAAGGGACACAGTTTCCAATACCCTCCAGGCGACCGGCTCGGTTGCAGGTGAAGGAGTAAATGTGGCAAAAGACGTGGTCAAAGGGGCCATTGCCGCGGCCGAAGAGGTCGGCACCGGTTTGACTACGAGTACCAAGAGCGTTGCCAAAGGCATCATCATGGGGGTAAGCGACGTCGGAGGTGATGTGATTACCGTAGCCGGTACTACTATCAGGGACACCATCAAAGGGGCCGCCGATGTCGGCGGCGATGTGGCGGTCGTGGCAAGAAGAACCGTCGACGGTGTTCTTGAGGCAACCAAGGAGATCGGCGGGAATATGGAGGAAGTGGCAAAAGTGGTTGTTACGGGGGCCGTCGATGCGGCAGGTGCCATAGGCACTTCCGCGATCCGCACGGTCAAGGAAATGATGGTCGGCGTGGTGGAAGGGGTCAAGGATGTGGCAGGCGCCGCGCTACCCAAGCCGAAAGCTCAGCCCTAGTTTCTGCCCGGAATGGGTGCTTTTCCGAATCAGAAACCAATAGCTGCTCATTCATGGTTTTCTGATGGATATTAGAAACTTTTTCAAAACTAATTCGTTGTGCGCTGCGGGGCTTGATTCCTTGGAGAAGAGCCCCGCGGCAATTGTCCCTGTTAATTTGCAGTGCAGACCGCGATAAAGAAAAGGAGATGTTGTATGGAAAGGGAAACTGGCATGGAAACGGGGAGTGGTCGTACCGACGCCGGAACAACCGACGATTCAATTCAGAAAAAGATGGTCAGTACGATCAAGGGAGCAAGCCACGTTCAAGGATCGATTACGGATCTGGTGAGGATCACGGTATCTTCATCACTGAGAGCCGCAGGGCTGATTGCGGGTACATTCATAACCGTGACGAGGGATGTCCTGAAAGGAGCGATTGGGGCGGCGGAGGAGATAGGTATCGGCCTCGCGTCGACCTCGCGAAACGTGGCCAAGGGAATAATCATGGGGGTGCATGACGTGGGAGGCGACATCGTAACCGCGGCCGATCATACTTTCAGGTCCGCTGTCAAAGAGGCCTCCGCGGTCGGCGGCGATGTGGCGCAAATCGCCAGGGCAACGTCAGACGGGGTGATCGAGGCAACCAAAGAACTCGGCGGAAATCTGGAAGAGGTGGCAAAGACGCTTGTGTCGGGGGCGATAGAGTCGGCTTCGGTAATCGGCAAATCTACCGTACATACTTCCAGGAATCTTATGGTTGGAGTTGTCGAAGGTGCGAAGGAAGTGGCGTCCGCGGCGTTGCCGACACCGGAAGTGCACGTAAGAATGGAGGAACAGCCTGAACCTGCAGCGGCGCCTGAAAAAGTAACCCCATCGAGAAGGACGCCTCCCGCGAGAAAGGTTGCAAAGAAAAAGGAATAAGTGAGTCATCGGTGTTTTCCATTTTCACCTTGTCTCACTCATTCCTGTTCTCGCTTCCTGCGTTTTTTAGCAATATATCCACAAGCGCCGGATAGCGGAGTCCGGTCAGTTTGTCGATTGAATGCTCAAAAATAGATTTGACGTGATCGTCCGAGCTGATAGCCATTTTGATACCGGTCAGAGCGTTTGCTATCTCATCGGCTCTTAGCCTCTTCTCGTCCGCCAGGAGATTTTCCACGTAGTCGTAGAGTCTGCAATTCTGATTCTCGTCATCGCAAAAGTCATTGAAATAATCCTTCCTGTGGTTGGCAAGCTCGATAAACAGACACAAAACCCTTTTCCCTTCCGCGTTGAAGTTGAATGCCATTTCCGTCCTCTGTACGGGCGTAATGAAGAGAATTTCCGACTTCGTTTCCCGGTCATTCTCAATGATTTAAATATCATACCACATCATATCCATGTTGAAGATCTCGTTTTCTCCACAAGCCCTTGAGCATGCGGACTATTATGATATATTTATCTGGGTTACGTTTGAGTTACATCTGCGTAAATATGTTTCCGGAAAGTTCGTTGGTTATAGAAACAAATCCATATAGTTGGTAGAATTTCCGGAAAGCGGTTAAACACTTGTCCGCAAATGGAGGGATTGTGATGGCGATAAGGGTAATCTATAAAGACAAGAACATCGGCACAGTCAATGAGTCCCGCCTTGACGAACTTATAAAATTGGACAGGATTGCGGCGTTTTGCCGTTCGAATGATGAGTGGGTCGGCGTTGAGTATGACCCGATGAGACGTGAAGGGGTCCATCAAGGGCCGGAAGGGGACACCAGCAGGGTCTGCTCTTGAAATCGGAATTTCTACTCCAGGAGCCTGTAACACATATTTTTTTGTAGGTTGGGCGAAGGCGGTTCATGCCGTGCCCAACATATCCGGTACCGTTGGGCACGCTCTGCTTTGCCCAACCTACGTAAGTTAAAATGTTACGTGGACTAGTGCCTTGTCAAAAAAAGGCCGCTCCGGCCAGACGTGTGTCGCCGTGAGCGGCCTTTTTGCGTCGGTCATTTTGTCCTACTTGACTGACTTTTTCGCCACGATCCTGGTCTTGATCCCTTCATAGGTCGCCACTGGGATAACGTTCTTCTGTTTCAGCTGATTCTTTCTCGCATAGGGGCGACCTGCAATGATCTTCCCGGCATCTTCATCCGTGACACCGGACAGGGACATCAGTTGCTCGGCAGTGGCGGTATTGATGTCCACAAGATCCTCTTTTGCGGGTGAAGCCTTTTTCTTCGATTTTTTCACTCCCGCCTTTACCGGTT
>DATEVI010000005.1:0-2170 GCA_035281865.1 Geobacteraceae bacterium
ACACCTGCCAGTACCGTTATGACGGGCAGTACTCCCGGTATAACACGGTTCCGAAGAACGAGATGACCGGCAGGCATACGGCCGACACCATCTTCATGGCTGTGCGCAACGGCTGGATGCCGTTTTATCCGCAGTTCAAGCAGAACACGCTGGAGCTCGGCCGGGAGGCCGTCGCCCAGGGCGCGAAGGATGACGCGGGCATCGCGAAGCACGTGCTCGATAAGCTGAAATCGAAGCAGCTGGAATACTCGGTCGGGGATCCGGAGGCGGAAGAGAACCATCCAAGGGTTTGGTACATCTGGCGCGGGAACGCCATCATGGGCAGCATGAAGGGCCATGAATACGCCCTCAAGCACTATCTCGGCACGCACTCTAACGCCATTGCGAAGGATTCCGAGGAGCACACGAAGGAAGTGAAGTGGCATGAGATCGCGCCGAAAGGGAAAATGGATCTCGTGGTGGACCTGAACTTTCGGATGGATTCGTCGGCGCTCTATTCGGACATCGTTCTGCCCGCGGCGTCCTGGTACGAGAAAGCGGACTTGAACAGCACCGACCTGCATTCGTTCATTCATCCGCTGTCGGCCGCAATCGCGCCGGTCTGGGAATCCAAAACGGACTGGGACATCTTCAAGGAGCTGGCGAGGGCAACAGGCGAAGCGGCCAAGAAGTACATGCCCGAACCTCAGATCGACATCGTGGCATCGCCACTGGCGCACGATTCGGCGGATGAGATCACCCAGCCGACCGTGAAGGACTGGTACAAGGGCGAATGCGAAGCGATCCCCGGAAAGACCATGCACAAGCTTGCCGTGGTGCGTCGCGATTACACGAAGCTCTACGAGAAGTTCATCTCGCTGGGCGAGAACGTGAAGACCCAGGGATTGGGCGCGCACGGCAACCATTACCTGTGCGCGGGCGAGTACGACGAAATGATCGCTTCCAACCATTTCCCGGTCGAGAAGGTGGACGGGAAGGTCTATCCGTCGTTGAAAGAAGACGAATCGGCCGCGAACGTCATCCTGCATCTCTCCACGTTGACGAACGGCGTGCTCACGGTACGCGCCTATGAGAACATGGAGAAAAAGACCGGTCTGAAGCTGGTTGATTTGGCTGAAGGAAGCGAGGATGTCCGAATTAACTACGCGGATCTCCAGGCGCAGCCGCGGAGGTACAACACTTCGCCGCTGTGGTCCGGGCTCATGAACGACGGCAGGGCTTACGCTCCCTATACCTATAACGTGGACAGGCTCGTTCCGTGGCGGACGCTGACGGGGCGTCAGCATTTCTATCTCGACCATGAGATGTATATCGCTTATGGCGAGCACCTGCCGACTTACAAGCCGTCACCGAAGCCTGAGGTTTACGGGGATCTGAAGGAAACCCTGAAGGACGGCAAGGCGAAGGTGCTGAACTGTCTCACCCCTCACGGCAAGTGGCACATCCATTCGACCTACATGGAAACTCTCCGCATGTTGACGCTTTCCCGCGGCTGCGAGCCTTGCTGGCTCAGCGAGAAAGACGCGGAAGATCTGGGCATCAAGGACAACGACTGGGTCGAGGTCTACAACGATCATGGGGTCTATTGCACCCGGGCGTGTGTCAGCTCCCGCATTCCGAAAGGGGTGTGCATCGTTTATCACGTGCCGGAGCGCACGGTGGGTATCCCCAAGTCGCAGGTGCGAGGAAACAAGCGGGCGGGTGGACATAACAGCTTCACGCGCATTCATCTGAAGCCGAACTACCTGTGCGGCGGATATGGGCAGTTCTCGTATCACTTCAACTACTGGGGACCCATTGCTCCAAAACGGGATACGCACGTGACGGTCAAGAGAATGGACAAGGTCGTATTCTGAGTACACGGTGACGGCGAGGAAAACAAATGGATATTCGTTCACAAATTTCGATGGTGTTTCACCTGGACAAATGCATCGGCTGCCATACCTGCTCGATCGCCTGTAAGAATGTCTGGACCGACCGCAAGGGCGCCGAGTACATGTGGTGGAACAATGTGGAAACCAAGCCTGGCACCGGCTATCCGGGGAAGTGGGAAGACCAGAGCATCTATAAAGGTGGCTGGGAGCATGTCGGGGGTGCGATTTCACTGAAGGGCGCGGGCAAGCAGAAGGGATTGTTGAACATCTTCCACAACCCCAATATGCCGGTGATC
>DATEVI010000006.1:0-2920 GCA_035281865.1 Geobacteraceae bacterium
AAGTGGCGGGCCAACGGCTGGATGCGCAACAAGCGGGAAAGGGCGCTCAACCAGGATCTCTGGGAACAGTTGCTCGCTCTGTGCAGTCGCCACAAGGTGGAATTCCTGTGGGTTCGTGGACATGCGGAAAACCGGGAAAACGAGCGCTGCGATCTCCTGGCCCGGGAAGCGGCAAATGGGCAACGTCTGCCCCCCGATAACGGTTATAACCGGGATTTGTAACTACTGCTGAGGTGGATAGACTGTAGGCTTTTAGACTGCAGGAACGCGCCATGTGAGACCATATCAAGCTAAGAGCGTTTGAGCCGGCCGGCGAAGTGGCGGTCTTGATCTATCGGGCAACCGAGGGTTTCCCAAGGAAGATATATATGGGTTGACTTCCCAGATTGAATAGTGACAAAAAAACACATCTTTGAATTCAGCCGTAGCAGAAGACAGAAAATCAATTTTCATTATTTTTTTTGTTTCTCGATTTCTTCAAAAACATTCTTTGCAGGAATTGCTGCTATGTTATCCCGCTCAAATGCATCAATTCGGCTTTCTGCTTCTTGAGCCCACAAGCTGTTGGTTATGCCAAAATTTCATCTATTGGCAGTATCTGCTTACCGTGCCGAATAGTGAGAATCGATATTTGTGTTTTTTCAATGCGATAAATGATGCGGTAATTGCCGTAAATCAACTCTCTAAATTGGTCGTTTTTAATTTCAGGGGCAACCCTGCCGATTTCAGGAAAAGATTTTAGTTGCTCAACTTTTGAAAATACTGTGTTAATCCATTTTTCTGCTGCTGATGGTTTGTCTTGGGCTATATATTCAGCGATTTCCGAAGCTCTATCAATAGCCAACGGCGACCAAATGATTTTCATCATTGGACTATCTTCAAGACTTTTTCTTTTGCATCTTCATGAGCAATTCCTTGTCCATTTTCGAGTTGATTAAGGGCTGCCTGAACATCTGTCAAAAGTTCAAGTTTCTCCTGAATTGCTTCATATTCATAAGCATCCAATAAAACGGCAACACTTTTTCCATGCTGCGTAATAATCACAGGCCTTTTTGTGTCATGAACTTGCTTTATGAAGTTTGCGATACCTATCCTTACCTCGGATAATGGCTTGATATCTTGATCAATTTTTAATCTTTGCATTTTATGCCTCGCATTATTTCTAAATTACGTACATTATAACGTACAATTTTTAGTATGTGCAAGGACTTTCTTCAGGCATAACGAAAAGCTCAGCGGCGGGAGCGGGAAAAATGACGGAAGCCACCGAGGATATTTCCCGTCCGCTCGACTGTCTGGTTGAACTGAGCCGCTTACGCGGCAGGATTCTTCCCTCTCCCCTTATGACAAATATTGAAGCATAGTAGACGCCATTTGTCCATATGGACGCAATTTAATTTAAGGAGGTCTACTATGAGCGCTTTACGCAAACGCATGATCCAAGACATGCAACTGCGGGGTTTCTCGCCTCGCACCCAGGAATCCTATGCCCGCGCAGTTCGGAAACTGGCTGAACACTATCACAAGTCCCCTGACCTGGTCACGGATGAGGAACTTCGGGATTATTTTCTCTACCGCACCAATGTCAGCCGTTGGTCACGGGTGGCTTGCACCATCGCCCTCTGTGGAATCAAGTTCTTCTACGAGAATACCTTGAGGAGGGATTGGACCACCATCGGTCTTGTCAAGCCCAAGCGTGTCAAGTCCCTGCCTTCCGTCTTGAGCATCGATGAGGTCCGACGCACCCTCGCCTGCGTCCACATGTTCCGCCATCGCATCTGCCTGACCACAATCTATTCCTGCGGCTTGCGACTGACCGAAGGCAGGACCTTGCAGATTCCCGATATCGACAGCGACCGCATGTTTCTCCACGTTCACGGTAAAGGCAACAAAGACCGGTATGTGCCGCTGCCCAGGCGTACCTTGGAGCTCCTCAGGCAACTTTGGAAAACCCACCGCCATGAACACTGGCTCTTCCCTGCTCCCGGACGGGGCGGACACGGGGAGGCAACAGCGGATAAGCCCCTGCCCACAGCCAGCGTCCAGATTGCCTTCAAGGAAGCTTTGGCCAAAGCCCGCATTCACAAAAAAGCCTCTGTTCATACCCTAAGGCATTCCGGAGTTCATCCCGCCGCAAGGCGGGACCACCCACCTGCTGGAACAGGGAGTGGATCTGCGCATCATTCAGCAAATCCTTGGCCACGCCAATCCGCAGACCACCATGATTTACACGCAGCTGACCGAGCCGGCACTCAAGCCGGCCACGGAAATCATCAACCGGCTCATGGCGGACATTTAATCGGCTATGCCCGAGCTGGCGGACATCTTTCGCCTGCATGGCCCGGAATATCTCGCCAAGCACGAAGACCGGCTGCTACCCAGCCACAAGCGGGCCATACAGGACATCTGCACATGCCGCACCGAAGCCATGGGCGGCCATATCTACCGCTGCCCCCAGTGCCAAAAGGAGCACTACCAGTATCACTCCTGCAAGAACCGCCATTGTCCAAAGTGCCAAAACGATCAAGCCGATCGCTGGATTGATCAGCAGCGAAACCTCCTCCTCCCCGTTCCCTACTTCATGGCCACCTTCACACTGCCGGAGGGTTTGCGTCGTCTTGCCCGCAGCCGCCAAAAGGTCGTCTACGATCTGCTCTTTCAAGCTTCCCGGCAAGCCCTGCAGAAGCTGGCCGCTGATCCGAAATACGTCGTCGGCGCCCTCGGCATGATCGGCGTCCTGCAAACCTGGACACGTGATCTGCGTTATCACCCCCATGTACACTACCTGATCCCCGCAGGCGGGTTGGCACACGACGGCGCCTGGCGAACGGCCCGATACAACTACCTTTTGCCGGAAAAACCCCTATCACAGATATTCCGAGCCAAATTCCGCGACCTACTCAAGAAGGCCGGTCTTTTT
>DATEVI010000007.1:0-4386 GCA_035281865.1 Geobacteraceae bacterium
TTACGGACAAGCTCTTAATCCAAATACGCAATTGCATTCAAGTAGCCCTTTGTGACACATTGTATTTAACTTGGGAGCGTGAGAATGGAAAAACCACTTATTGCCGTAACCATGGGTGACCCGTCGGGCGTCGGTCCGGAGGTGATTGCAAAGGCTCTGGCGATGCCGGAAATTCAGGGAATATGCCGTCCGCTGGTGCTCGGTGATCCGGCAGCCATGGAGCGGGCACTTTCCGTTACCGGTTCCAGACTCACATTGCAAATCGTGGCCGATGCAGCCGCGCTGTCCGCGTTTTCAGCAGATGCCATCAACCTGTTCCCCCTCTCGCATCTTTCCCATGACGACATGGAATTCGGCCGTCCCTCAGGGGCAGCGGGTGACGCTATGTTTCGCTACATCGAAGAGGCAGTCCGTCTCTGCCTCGGCGGAGAAGCCGCAGCCATGGCGACTGCGCCCATCAACAAGGAGGCGCTCAACCGCGCAGGGCACAAATACCCGGGACACACCGAACTGCTGGCGGAAATGACCGGCACGAAAGATTTTGTGATGATGCTGGCCGGAGAAAGGCTCAGGGTCGCCCTGGTCACCATTCACGAGGCCCTTGCCGATGTGCCGCGTCTTCTCACCAGGGACAGGATTCTATCCACCATCAGGATCGTCCATCGGGATGTGGACCGGTATTTCAAGAGGAATCCCCACTTGGCGGTGCTTGCCCTTAACCCCCATTGCGGTGAGGGAGGTCTTTTCGGCGTGGAGGAAAAAAATGTCATCGCTCCCACCGTAGACGCCGCCCGGAGGGAAGGGATCGATGCCGTCGGTCCGCTTTCGGCGGACACGCTTTTCCATTTCGCCGTGCATGGTGAATACGATGCGGTGGTTTGCATGTATCACGATCAGGGCCTGATACCGCTCAAGCTCCTCCATTTCGATGACGGAGTCAACATCACTCTCGGGCTGCCGATAATCCGAACTTCGGTGGATCACGGCACAGCGTATAACCTTGCAGGAACGGGTAAGGCTTCCGAATTGAGCATGGCGGCGGCTATCAGGACGGCTGCGAGGATGGCGAAGATTAAAAGCAGCAGCTAGCAGCTAGCTGCTTGAATGTCGTGAGGTGCGTATTGAAATTAAAGAAGATCCTGTTGTGTATTGTGGCAGTTGTCGTTTTGTATATCGCGTACGTTGCCGTCTCCCTGTTATTCCTGCCTTCCGTGGAAAACCTGCAAAACCGCAAGGCAAGCATGACCATAAAGGTCAAAGACTGGAAGGGGAACTATCACCCTTTTGTGGTTGGACCGAAAAACCGTTACTGGACACGTTCCTCGCGTATTCCGCCCGAGATGAAATGGGCCGTGATCCTGGCAGAAGATGAAAGGTTTTACAAGCATGAAGGTATCGATGTGAATGCCATCAAAAACGCCATCAAGCATGACCTGGAAAAGAAGAGTTTCTCCCGCGGCGCCTCGACAATTACCCAGCAGGTGGCAAAAAACCTCTTCCTTTCCCGGGAAAAGACGATAACCCGCAAGATCAAGGAGATCATCCTGGCCAGGCGGATGGAGGAGAAACTGACTAAGGGTCGGATAATCGAGCTCTATCTGAATGTGGTGGAGCTGGGACCGATGGTCTACGGCATCGGACACGGCGCCCGTTATTATTTCGACAAGCCGGCATCCGAGCTCACGCCCAGGGAATGTGCGTTTCTGGCCGCCATGCTGCCCGGTCCACGGGTCGCGTACAACCCTTACAAGAACCTGTCAAAGGTGCTGAAGCGCTCCAACATGATATTGAGGATGATGAAGAAGAATGGAATACTGACGGCAGGGGAATACCGGTTTGCCCTTTCGCAGCAGCCGAATATAGGCGGGATGCAGAAAAAGGTCGATGAGGCCATCGAAAAGGAAGTTGTGCCCGAGGACGTATTTGCAAATATGACGAGTGCCGTCATACTCGCTCCGGAAGACCCGGAAGTCCCGGAAGCTGGAAGTGGAGAAGATGCGCAGACTGGAGAGACTCCGGCTCCATCGGCTCCGGATGCGGTGCCTGCCCCTGAAAGCCAGGACCTGCCGGCGGAAAGTCAAGAGCCCGAGGCTCAATAACAAAACGGGGGCGACGCCTTTGAGCGTCGCCCCCGTGATATTAAACAATTATCCTACCCCACCTCTATATCCTGAATTCCTCAATCTTTCCGTCATCGAACTCATTTCTTGCCGTGACCATTGCTTCACCGTCTTCCCACTTCACCATCACCCGGCATTCCGCAGCGGGTTCCGCTTTTGTGTAGCGGAGGAGAATTTTTGCGGCGGTGGCCAGCATATCTTCATCACGGTCGCCCGTCACGACGCCGAGCGGTCCGCTCCCTTCGCACCAGCGGATGCACACTTCGGCTGGCAGGAGCATCTTTTCCAGAGTCTCGTTTTCCGCTTCGTTGCGGCCGACGATGACCTTGGTCCTGCTGCCGATGCGGAAATGGCGGCCTACCTTCAATAGCTGAAAGTCCCTGATGTTAAGCTCTTCGGCATGGTCGAAGACGTCCCTTATCTTCGACACGAAGGAGAGTTCCGTTAGGAGACAGCCTCCGGCGGGACATGGGTAGTTCTTTATGTCCAGTTCTTCGGCCAGTTGCATCTGTTCCTTGCGGGACCGCCCCTGGATTGCGGGCAGCGTGCTCCTGTCCACCCAGCCTTCCTGTTCCGGAATGGTCGGGGCAAAGTGGCGCGCGGAGAGAGGGCGGAGCAACAGGCCTTCGAGGCCGCTTTCCCGCTCGATGAGGCGCAGTGTGTCGCGGCGTTGGCTCATGGGGCGTTGACCGAGCACTTCGCCGGTTATGACGAAATCGGCGCCGCTCTCGGCCATGTATTCCTTTGCCTTGCGGAGCAAAAAGATCCTGCAGTCGATGCAGGGATTCATTCCCTTGCCGTAACCGTGCCTGGGTTTCCTGACGATTTCCAGGTATTCCTTTCCCTTGTTCATCACCTTGATGGAGATGCCGAGCTCATCGGCGACGCGCACGGCTTCCGATTTGCAGCCTGCGTTTTTCCCGGTACAGGTACAGAAGGGGGAAGTGAAATTGAGGGCCTCGACTTCGATGCCCTGTTCCAGCATGACTTTTACTGCGAGGGTAGAATCGAGTCCTCCTGAGAGAAGGGCGAGTGCTTTTCTTTTCATTGCGTCTCCTGTGGCTTCATACCATGATCGGCGCAGACGTGTAGAGGTGTCGCGGTACGGAACCTGAATTTTTTTCAGGCTACCATACGGAATCCGCAAATGTAAAGTTAGTAAAATCGATGATCTCCGTTCAGGTCGCCGTGTACTCCGCATCACGCGAAAAAATGGTTTGAAAATATGAGCGGTCAAAGTAATGAGCAGTGAAGCGACTGCCGCTCATGAAAGATAATGCCGTGATCTCCAATGACAGATCCTCATTGTTAAAACGATTTGCTTGTCACGCTGACCTTTTTGTTTAATGATGATGTATACTTACAGTAGTGTGCACACTGTAAGGTGGTTTCAGGGGTGCTCGCATTATTTAAAGTTATGGCTGGTATTGACCATGACGAGAATTTATTTCCCTTCATACTTTTGAACCTGCGGGGATGGACAAATGATTCAATTAAGTCAGAGGATAAGATGAACAAGCTCAACTTCGCGCAACTGGTTGATATTGAACAAGTGCAGCGCATGTTAGAGGCGCATTACAAGATCACCGGCGTTCTTTCCGCCATTCTGGATACGGACGAGAAAATCCTGGTGGCTGCCGGCTGGCAGGACATATGTACCCGGTTTCATCGTTTCCATCCCGACGCATGCGAGCGCTGCAAGGAAAGCGATGCATATATAAAGACTCATTTGCCGGAGTTCAAGAGAGAATACCTGGATTACAAGTGTCGCAACGGTCTTTGGGACGTGGCAGTACCCATCGTTATCGCCGGTGAACACGTTGCCACATTCTTCACCGGGCAGTTTTTCTACGACGACGACAAACCCGATGTGGAATATTTCCGGGCGCAGGCACGGGAATTCGGATTTGACGAGCAGAGCTATCTGGACGCACTGAGCAGAGTTCCCATATTTACCAGGGAACAGATTCGCAGCATCATGGCGTTCTACCGGAATCTGGTGCAGATCCTGGTCGAGACAGGTCTGAAAAACCTGGAGCTTACACAGGAGGTGCAGGAACGCCAGAAGACTGAAGAAGCGTTGCGCAAAAGCGAAGAAAGATATGCTCTGGCCGTTCAGGGTTCAAATGACGGCATATGGGACCTGAATATGGCAACCGGTGAGGCATATCACTCGTCGCGCTGGAAGAGTATCCTCGGCTTCGAAGAGGACGAAATTTCCGATAATTTCAAAGAATGGGAAAAAAGGGTTCATCCGGATGATTAC
>DATEVI010000008.1:0-3156 GCA_035281865.1 Geobacteraceae bacterium
CTGACGAAGGGTCTTCGGCAGCGAAAGGAAATGATCAATGAAAACGATAGATTGCAGAAATATGGCATGCCCCATGCCGGTGGTTACGGTCAAGAAGGCCTTGGAGGAATCGCCGGGGGAGCCCCTGAAAGTGCTGCTGGATGACGGACCGCCGCGTGAAAACGTAAGCCGTTTCGCCGCCAACAGGGGTTTCGTCGTGGAGGAAACGCCGATGGACGACGGTTACGCCATACTTATATCCGGAGGCGCCGGGGAAACGGTGGCCATAAAAAAGGAGAAGGAAGGCGAAACCGTCATGCTCATTGCCTCCGACAGATTCGGCGAGGGAGCGGAGGAGCTCGGCAGGCTGCTGATGAAAAACTTCATCATCACCCTGGTGGAGGTGCCGGAAACTCCGGACAGGATGCTGTTCGTCAATTCCGGCGTACTTCTCACCACCGAAGGGTCAGAGGTGCTCGAAGCGCTGGCACAGCTCGGCAACAAAGGGGTGGAGATATCGTCCTGCGGGGTATGCCTGGACTTCTACCATTGCAAGGACAAGCTGCGGGCCGGCACGGTAACCAACATGTTCACCATTGCCGAAAGTCTGCTCAAGGCGGGGTCGGTGATAAGGCTGTAGGTAGTCAATCCAAGGGTGAGGGAAACTGCGTCGGTTATTCGTAATGTGACCACATTCGGATGACCTTCACTGTCTTGATGTCATCCAGAATCTGGTAAACCAGTCGATGCTGAATATTTATCCTTCTGGAACATGCTCCGGACAGGTCGCCAAGAAGTTTCTCGTATGGTGGTGGATTTTTGTATGGATTTTCTTTGAGGATTTCGAGCAGGCGCTCGGCTTGTGGTTTAAGGCCGGAGTGAGCGATTTTCTTTGCATCCTTTTGTGCCTGCCTGGTAAAAACCAGTCGCCAAATCACCATTCCAGTTCCTCGTCGCACTCCTCTATGGGGCACTTAACCCCTTCCTGAATGGACTCACGCATTCCGGGTATGGATGTCAGGTGCAATGTTTCCTGGATTGCCCGCCAGTCTTCCTCCGAGATGAGTACTGCCGAGTGCCGCTTGCCCACAATCTGAACCGGGTCATGGGATTCCGCCACGTCATCGACCAGGCTGTACAGACATTTTCTTGCTTCCGTTGCTGTAAGTGTTGTCATTTTTTGAACCTCCTCATCGTACGTAAAATCGTACGTCACAATCCCACCCGTGTCAAGTTGTATATCGGATCAAGGTGATGCGGTGAAATCTGCCTCTCCCTGTGCCGTCTCGGGAACCAGTTCCAGCACGGCAATTTCCGGCAAACAATTGAAGCGAACAGGATAAATTGCCCAGCCTATTCCCTTCGAGATAAAGACTTTGCTTCCTCTAATGGAGCGCCGAAGGCCGCTGGTATATTCTTTGTTCCGTACCGGCAGGACAGGTGGACCGAAAAAGGGGATAACTACCTGGCCGCCGTGTGTATGTCCCGACAAAGTGAGGTCGATTCGGGAAGAATATAGTGTGTCGACGGTATCGGGATTGTGGGCGAGAAGGATTCGACAATCGGCGTCCGGCACCTTACTGAATAGACTGTCCAGATTCCTATGGTCCTCCCAGAGGTCACCCGCTCCAGCAAGCCAAATCTGCCGTCCTTGCCGTTCAATCCGCACAATATCATGTCTGAGGTCCTGCCGCGTCCTTTTCAACCAGTAATCCGACCTCTCCGTATCAGCCCAGTGATCATGATTTCCAAGGATTGAATACACGCCCGATGGCGCGGCAAGTTGCGAAAGGACAGGCCAGACCTTATCGATCTGCTTGGCCGAATTTCTTTCGTGTACATAGTCGCCGGTACAGACAACGACATCAGGCTTCAACTGATTCGCCCGCGTGACGACATGCTGAATGAGGCCGATAGGGACAAGAAATCCATAGTGCAGGTCGGTCAGATGAACAATACGGAATCCAGAGAATTCCTTGGGGAGATTGGGAACCGCGATCCGATAGAAATTTGTCAGGATGATGTAACGCTCGATGAAAGTGGGATAACTTGCGAGCAGCCCTAGAGAACCGAACAAGCAGGTACGTTTCAGAAAATTTCTTCGAGTGATTTTTTTCATTTTTTATTTGAACAAGCAGAACTTGAGACGGCTTCAGAGGTCTACAGAACTCAAATTATGCGCTCTTTTATCTGATAGTTCCGCAATCCTGGGTTTAAGCTGCGCTGGAAAGCGGATGGACTTCTTTATCGAGGCGGTCATCGAGAGCTTCCAGCGCAACCTCCATATCATAATGCGTCTGAAGGTTAAGCCAGAATTGCGCTTCCATATTAAAGAAGCGCCCCAGGCGGAGTGCGGTGTCGGCGGTTATTGCGCGCCGTCCACGGACGATTTCATTAATGCGCCGTGGAGTCACGCCAATATCTTTGGCCAATCGATATTGAGTCACACCCATCGGCTCCAGGAATTCTGTCAATAGGATTTCGCCTGGGTGGATCGGGGGAAAATCGCGTTTAGTCATAATGTCACCTCTCAGTGGTAATCAACGATCTCAACGTCGAAGGCGTCATTGCCTTGCCACACAAAGCTGATGCGCCACTGCTTGTTAATTCGGATGCTGTGCTGCCCCTCCCTGTCGGCACGCAACGCCTCAAGATAATTGGAAGGTGGAATACGCAGCGTGTCAAGGACGGTCGCCGCGTTCAGCATCTTGAGCTTTATTGCCGCAGTCCGCTGAATGGCTTGCGGCAGCCTGGCAGAAAATCGTCCATGAAAAAGCTTTTCGGTTTCCTTGCACTTGAAGGACTTGATCATAAGGCTATGTTATCTCACAAGGATATTATCGTCAAGGGATATTATTCGGAGGGAAGGATGGTTGACTGCAGCACGACAGAAATCAGGCGCGGGCCGAAAACATAGCCGCGTCAGCGCCCCCGTGCTTCTTCCCGTTGTCTGAATTGACTTCGTTAGGCCGCGGCCATGTTCATGGCTCACAAAAGTGGGTCTGCCCCACCTGACGCCGACGACTTCTGACGCAAACGCGATGGCTCCGCTTGCAAAACCAATCGCGAAATAGAGGATCTGCAAAATATTTTTTATATGATCGGACCGAACCTAGGGGTTTTCACTATCATTTGAAGATTTGCAAGGTGAATAATTAAGCCATCTCGAATATCCGC
>DATEVI010000009.1:0-8953 GCA_035281865.1 Geobacteraceae bacterium
AACCGGAAAGGTTCCAGTCCCATGGCCCCCTTACCGATGTGCTCGTGGCGGTCGACACGGCAGTTCAGCCCCTTTCTGGAGTCATTGAGGTGGAATGCCAGGAGTCTGTCCAGGCCGATAATCCGGTCGAATTCCTCAAAAACCTGCCGGTAACCGGTTTCGGTGGTCGTATCGTACCCTGCCGCGAAGGTGTGGCAGGTGTCGAAACAGACGGCAAATCGGTCGGGATGCGAAGATGCGGCGATGATGTCCCTGAGTTGTTCGAAGCGGTAACCGAGATTCGTCCCCTGGCCCGCCGTCGTTTCGATGAGAACCTTTCCTGTGAATTCCCCGGCTGCCTCGAAAAGGTGGTCGAATGCCGCAGCAATGCGCCTAATCCCTTCTTCTTCTCCGTCTCCCAGATGAGCGCCGGGGTGCATGATAATCTTGTCAATTCCGAGACGCGCGCAACGTTCCATCTCCGCCTGAAAGGCATTCAGGCTCTTTTCCCGTATCTCCCCTTCGGGCGCCGCCAGATTGATCAGATAGATGTCGTGGGAGACGATCTCGTGCAGGCCCGATTCCGTCCATTTCTCCCTGAAAAGCGTAGCGTCCTCATCGCTGACCGCTTTGCCACGCCATTGGTTGGCGTTCTGGGTGAATACCTGGATGACCCCGCACCCCGCCTTGAGGCCGCGGTCGATGGCGTTGTGCAGGCCTCCGGCAATGGACATGTGGGCGCCTAGATAGTCCATGAAGTTTGTTCTCCTTGTGCTTTCAGCTGTTCCCTGATTTGTTCGACACGCGCCGCGTATTCCGTCGCGGTCAGGGTTCGTTCAGGATGAGGTTCGGCCCAAAGGGGGCGGGGCCACAGAGCGTCATCCCGGTAACGGGGGACGATGTGCCAGTGCATGTGGGGCACCATGTTGCCCAACAGTTCGTAATTAATTTTATCGGGCTGGAAGAGGTTGTAAAGGGCCTCGGCGACCCTGTTGACTTCCTCCATAACGGTTTCTCTCGTCTTCTTGTCCAGGTGAAAAAGTTCCTTCACGTGTTTTTTGGTTATGACAAAGGTATATCCGTGAAAAAACTCGTCCCTGTTGAGCATCACATAACACATATCGAGTTCGGCGATCCGCAGGCCGGGTTCGTCGTTCCATTTCGTGCACATCGAGCAGGTTTCCATGATCAAACCTCAATTTCTCCTTTGAAAACTTCCACCGCCGGTCCGGTCATATAAACGGAGCCGTCTTCCGCCCATTCCATCTCCAGGTCCCCTCCGGACAGGTGATTTACGATTTTCTTTTCGGTAAGGCCGTTCAATACCGCAGCAACTGTCACGGCGCTGGCGCCGGTGCCGCAGGCGAGCGTCTCTCCCGCGCCCCTTTCCCAGGTCCGCTGACGTACTTCGGAGCGGGACAGCACCTGCACAAATTCGACATTGGTCCTTCGCGGAAAGAGGTCGTGGTTTTCGATGAGCGGTCCGTACTTTTCCACCGGAAAGTTCTCCACGTCATCGACAAAAATTATGCAGTGAGGATTGCCCATGGAAGCGCAGGTGATGTGAAAGGTCGTATGGAGAATATTAAGCGGTTCGTTTACGACTTTGTTGTCAGCGTCGCCGAGCATGGGGATCTCTTTCCGGGTGAGCCTGGGGGGGCCAATGTTGACCCGCACCTTTTCGATTTTGTTCCTATCGTTCGGGAAAAGCTGCAGAGTCAGGATACCGGCCCCGGTCTCAGCGGTAATCTCTTTTTTCGCCACAATACCGTGATCGTAAGCGTACTTGGCAACGCATCGGATGCCGTTGCCGCACATCTCGGACTCGGAACCATCTGAATTGAACATCCGCATCCGCACGTCGGCCACGTCGGAAGGCATGATCAGGATGAGTCCGTCAGAGCCGATCCCGAAATTGCGGTTGGAGACCTTTATCGCGACCTCGGCAGGGTTGCCCACTTTTTCCTCGAAGCAGTTGACGTACACGTAGTCATTTCCGGCTCCCTGCATCTTCGTGAATTTCATGCAATAGCTCCTTTGCAGTTTGTTATGTTAAGCGGCGATCAGCAGTCACGGCAATCAACTGCTCAATTCCATCATTGGCTTCCGGTTATTTTATTCGGCAACACGGAATTGCTACTCGTGAACGCCGTGAAATCAAAAAACGTTCAGATCCCGCCCGGATTCAGTTCGATCCGGGGGCAGGCTGGAGTTTTATTGCGGTGGGGATCAGGATTTCCTGTCCAATGTTCAGTACCGTGCGGCGGGTAATGCCGTTTTTCTCCAGTATTTCCGGAATCAGGCTTTCCGCCATCCTTTCGGAGAGTCCGAATCTGCTGGTAAGGATGGTAACGAGAGTGTCACCCCGGCGAACCGTGTACTTCAGGTATCCCGCATCTGACGGCATGGACGGTTTTTCGCCGGGCTTCCGGTCCTCAACGGATACTGGACCTGTATTTGTTCCTCTATTATCCGCATCCTGGATACCCGTTTCAATGGGTGATGCGGCAGGAATCTCCTGCTTTGCGCTGGCTGGTCCTCTGTCGGCAGCCGGCTGAGCGGTTTCACCGGACTTTTCCGGGGTGGATTGCGCACCGTAAAACAGAAACAGCGCCGCGATCCCTGTCAACAGGGCAACTGAAAGGACGATTCGGCGTTTAATGCGGACTTTTGCCGACCCTGGGATTCCGGGTACGAACCGTTCCCTGGACTGCTCTTCCAGCGTTCCGTGAAACTCGTGACGGTGCGAGGAGATATCCCGGTTGGGCTCTGCCGGGCTTTCCCCGGTAATCGTCGACGCGGATATATCCATGGCGATATCGAGTCTGTCCCGGAAACTGTGTGCAGGAGACCGCTCCGCCATGGAAGAAGACACTTTATCCTGCTGCTCCTCATTGCATGATCTGTCGGTCCGGATTTCCACGATGTCGGCAACTTCCTGATCGGGTCCCCCGCTTGCCGGATCGGGCTGCGATGGTTGGAGGGGGATCTCCGATGCCGCCTTCCGCGCAGTCATCTTCTTTCGCCTGGCGGGCTCTTTCTTAGCTCCCGGAAGCAGTGAAGCAACCAGGGACTCCACCTCGGCTGCAAGTTCGTCGTCAGGGACGGAGGTGTCTATCGATGTGAAAAACGATCTGTTTCCGGGTGTCTGCATGTCTTCCTCATCGCAGAACAGGACGAGCCGAGTCCTGCTTTCTTTCAATTCCTGCCGTATATGCCGGGCGATGATTTCCCCGGAAAGCCCGCCCGTGCGTCCCTGGACGAAGAGCAGGGCAGGGGCCTTTCCAGCTGCGATCTTTATTCCTTCATCTATGGTGGAGGCCGTCGACAGTCGAATGAGAGGCAGGCTCTCGCAGAAGTCAAAGAGGCTGCGCAGTCTTTGCCGGTCGGCAATGACAAGGATATGAAGTGTTTCCGTTCCGGAGTCGGTTTTTTTTCCCATTGAATGTTTCGCCGATGATATATTGAAAACCAAGCCATTTTTCTCGAATGGCCATTATTTTATAAAGGATAAACCTGAAAAAAGCAATCGACGGAAGGAGTGGATTTCGGTGATGGAGCTGAAGACGAAGATATGGATGACCGGTGCCCTGGAATGGTTTGCGTATATCGGGGATGAGGAAGTTTATCTCGGGGGCCGGGAAGTTCCCTATCCAATGCACGAGGGGGATACCTGGAAAAATGGATACGGGGATGTTTTCCAGGTCGTTGAGGGAGAAATCCGCCATCTCGGCAGAACCGATCCTCCCCGGAGACACTGGTGACATCCCCTTGACGACGGTGAAATCAAATCAGCGCAACCGTCATTTCCTGCCTTTCGTGAATCCGTAAGTGCCGATCGGCTCTTTCAGGCTCCAATACTGGGCGGCCTGCGGGCAGTAAGCAATCGGTTTCAGTTTCGCGATGTCTATCTCGCCCTTGTCGTTACGGACTTCCTCGTCCACGTGAACGGCTACTATCTCGCCAAGGTACATGTCATGGGTTCCCAGGCTGATGATGTCCCGCACTTTGCATTCGAGGTTGACCGGGCATTCCTTGATAAGAGGCGCCGACACGATGTTGGCCGGGATCGGCGTGAGGCCCAGTTCCGTGAATTTGTCGATGTCCCGTCCGCTTGCCACCCCGCAGAAATCGAGTTCTTTCAGTTGGTCTTCCCGAGGAATGTTCACCACAAAATCTCCAGTCTCCCTGATCATGTTCGAGGAATGGCGGCCGGGACGAATGGAAACGCTCAGAATGGGTGGCTCGGAGCAGACGACGCCGATCCAGGCGATGGTTATGATGTTGGGCGGGCCCTGCCTGCCCGTGCACGAGACCATGGCGGCCGGTGTCGGGAAAAGATAGGTGGCGGTTTTCGCGAGTTTTTTCATGTTGTTCCCCCGGAGTTGATTTTGCCGTACTGTAGCAGAGAAATTCGGCGGTATCAACGGCATCGAATGCTAAAAAGATCGCAGGGAAAGCGCCTATCACGCCAAATGCTGCAACTCGCGGTTTTCCGTCAGCTCATATCAACTTTTTCCCGGCGCCGGGCAAATGGCGGACCATCTCCTTGAATTTTTCCCACTCCGTGGCAGCCCAGATCTCGGTATTGGCGTGGGCGAAGGTCCTGATGATGGTGGAGACTTTCATTGCGGTGTCGATATCGGGAGCGCGGAATATGTCCACGTAGTCACAGGGTCCGAGCACTGCGAAATTGTGAAGCCACTCCACTTTAGGGCATTCCGAACGTATGTGCTTCATGGCCTGGCGCTCGAGTTCTTCCAGAGAATGCGGCGAGGTAAGCGCATCTGGTGAAAGGCGGGTGATCATGATAAATGTTTGCATAATGGATCCTTCCTTTCCGCATAAGAGTTAGAGCTTTTTACTGTTAATTCTATCCTTCAACTGCCTATGGTCAAGGTGAGACCCGAAAACAAACAAAAAACTTACAAATTATGCACACAGTTCCCCTGCCCAAAAAAGACGTGATTTCGTCGTAATCAAAGGCTGTTTTGCTGGTATAATATTCCGAAGAGGTGATTTTCTGTTTTGCGGATGAAGTCATAAAGGTATCGGGCGGGGTGGAACGATGGGAAGGTTCGGGGAAAGAGATACGCGCTTCAAGGGTGCACAGGAGATGCCTGAACGATCCGTAACGAAGAGTCGGGAGGGCGGACGTATGGCTGATTCCGGAATGTTCCACAATTGGGTTGAGAAGGTATACGATGCCCGAATAACCCTGTCGAAACTGCTGGCCGAATTACCGAAAAAAGAAGATGAGGGGTGCTAGATTTTCACTATGTTGGAAGTCGTTTTGACGAATGTCAGGGTAATTCCGAAAATGGTGCTGTGTGACAGGACCTGACCCCTGAAAAAAATAGAGTCTTTTTCCTTGATCGTTAACGACTCCTCCTGCTCCGTGACATGGATGAGCATCCTGCGTCCAGCTTGGTCATGGGCCTCAAGGTAACATCTTTGATCCCAGTCGAATATTCCGTCGACAGTGATTTCGAGGTCATAGTGTTTGCCTACCTTCCCGAAAAAACTGTCTTTTTTTACTTCCATGACTTCTCCTCCACCAAATACTTATGAGCAATTCATATTTCGGGAACTTCCTTAAGGAAACTGACTCGGAAATTCCACCTTATATTATATTTCATATATGAATGTATGGGCAAAATACAACGGAAATATTCCGGCATCAAATAATTTCCCGGCGTTCCCTTGCCAAACCGTGGAGGGATGTGGGAAAATAACATTGTGGAGGAAGTGAATTGTAACGAAACAAACTGCCGAAGGACAGATGCCTCCTCGACAATGACTGACCATTGATCCGCTGTGGAAGGGCGCGAAAGGGTCGCTGCTGTAAACAGGAGGAGATTATGACCCGGTTTGTCATATGGAGTTTTAAAAAGGCGAAACGTGCCGTAGTTGCAGTGCTCGGATTGACGGTCCTGGCAATCGGAGTGGCAATGATTTTTCTTCCCGGTCCGGCGATCGTAGTTGTGCCCGTCGGACTGGGAATTCTGGCCACGGAATTTGTCTGGGCACGCTCACTTCTCATCAATCTGAAAAAAAGGGCCGCCTCCCTACGTAAGAGATGACGTGGGGGCTGGTCGGCGGCTGCAGCATGCGGTCGTCATTGAATGGATAATTTCACCCACCCCTCAGACGTCGTAAGGAAGTGCGACAGGTCGTCTGCTGAAATTACTTCACCTTTTTTTGTTATCCGACTGAATTTACGTAGGAATTCATCGGGAAATCTTTCCAGGAAATCGGCGAGAACATCCGTTTTCACATAAATGCCGCGCCGCAGAAAAGACTCGCCCAGGTCTGCCATGACCAGGTTGAACAATTTCAACTGGATAACACCCTCGCTCTCAACACGCTCTTCCTCCTGTTCCGTATAGGTTATGGAGCTTCTCATCCAGGACAGGCCGTCTTTGCGCATGGCAGCGCCGACAAGGCCGGGCATGGCAGCCGAGAGGGCAAGGATTATTCCGTCCCTGACGATGGCCGTGTCGACGTTGTCTACCGGGCTGAAATTGATGAACAGTACCTTTATGTCATCTCTCAGATAGTCGGGGCTGATGTTGAACTGTCCGCAGAGTAGATCCCGCAAAGAGCAGCCCACGCGGACTTTTACGAAACAGCCGTTCTGCAGGAGCGTGCAAAGCCGCGAAATCTGGTCTGCCTCCGGAACCAGCGACAGTTCAGTAGCCTCGTTGGTCGCGGAAAGGTCGGCAAAGGCTGGTTTTTTCTCGTAAAGGTCGGCAATTCCTAGTCTTTTCTCGTTTTTCATAGATTTTCCTTTCTCGACTTCAAAGAATTTTGTCGAGTATGTCCGTGGAATAATTCAGTCAGGCATTTCCTGAGCAATTTTATTGTTCGGCTCCATCTCATCCAGGGCAGGCGCCTGTAAAACCCTTTCAAAGAAGATGTTTATGAAATTCCTCAAGGGCAACGATGATTTTTTCACCTTCGAGATGAGAAGCGCTCCCTCGAATCCGGAGAGAAAAAATTCCGCCATGTGTTTGGGAGATATGTCTTCCGGGATTTCTCCTGCCTCCCTGGCTTCATCCAGACATCCTTCAAAATGCCCCGTCCATGACAGGAATATCTCGGCAAGCTTTTGCCGGAACTCCTCGCTCTGATCGGCCAATTCCTGCCCCAGATTGGCCGCAAGGCAGCCTATGCTGCAATTGTTGTCCTCAAACCGATCGACGAGACTTTCCAGGCAATTCCTGAGACGTGTCAGGGGTGGCACGCTGCCGTCGGCGAGAAATGATGTGAAAATCCTGTCGATACCCGCTGAAAAATGATCCAGAACCTGAAGTCCGAATTCCTGTTTGCTGGAAAAATAGTAATAAAAGGAACCCTTGGGCACCATTGCCTGTTTCAGAACGGCTTCAATTCCCGTGGCATTGAAGCCCTGTCGGGCTATGATGCTCATTCCGGCCTTGATGATTTGTTTTTTTGTATCTTTGGTTGTCATGAAGGTAATATTAGACCGGTCGTCTAGTAAAGTCAAGCGTGGCAATGGACGGGATGGATGATATTTATAGGGAAATGGCGAACGCCCGACCTGAATTCAGTGCGCTCCGGGGATTCCGGTAATGATTTTCAGGAAATTTCTTGCCAGCGCCGGGTGAAAGTGGGTGCCGGCGCCATGCAGCATGAAACGGGAAATATCTTCCATTTCCATCGGTCCACGGTATGGGCGCCTGGTCCGCGCGGCATCAAAGCAATCGGAAACCGTCGTCATCTGGCTGCACAGGCTCTGCCGCCACTGACCCGATACTCCCGGGTAGCCGGTGAAATCATGTTTGATGTGATGCTCAAACGCAGTAATTACCGCCAGATGCGGCACTCCGGGAGTATCAAGGAGGTACCGGGCTCCCTTCAGGGGATGCTGTCTCATGATTTCCCACTCCGCATCGTCCAGGCTCCCCGGCTTGTTGAGCACTTCTTCGGGGATCAGGAACTTGCCCACATCGTGGAGCATAGCGGCAATGCCGATATCGTTGAGTTGAGGTCCGTCGATGCCGAGGACCATGGCTTGGGCGAGATTGAGGATGCAGACATTCGTGGAATGGGTGAAGGTGTATTCGTCGGCGGTTCTCAGCGGCGCAAGGGCAAGCAACGGGTCGGCCTGATTCTTGACTGTGGCTATGAATCCGGCGACAATTTCCATAATTCCCGTCACTTTGAGTTTCTTGTGTTTCCTGATTCCCTCGCATATTTCCGCATATTTAGCGATATCCTCGGCCGTCGAAACCGTGCAGGGGCGATCCTGAGCCGGATCCTCCGTCTCCCCGCAGTTCCTGTCATAGGAAAAACGAACCTCGACCTTGCCATAGCGGATATTTGCGGAGGAGATAATTTCGTGGCGGGAATTCTGTTTCGAGAGGCTTTCCACCATAGCCAATATCTCTTCGGGTTTTACTCCCCGGGTTATTCTGATGTGTCCGATGCCCCTGGATGCCAGGGTCCGCGCGAATCCGTCCAGATGGAGACTATCGCCCAGCGGAATTCCATCGACAATCAATTCGTTGTCAATGACCATCAGGGAAAGTTCCTCGCCGCCGCCCATCGCATCATCCAGGTTGGACAATGTAAGGGAACAGATGCGTCGCACCTGATGGTGTCCGGCGCTGTAGAGGGAAACGGCCGAGATGGCGGTATTCAGATGCCGGATGAACTCCTGGATTTTTCCGGTGCGAACCGCTTTCATGGCTTGTCCTGCGTATTTTTCAGTGATGCCTGTACCAGGTTCGCCAATTCGTCATGATCTGATGCAGATAATTCTCCAAACAGCCGCCAGACCGAATCGGCCGGGTAATTACTCAGCGAGTTCATTACTTCCACCTTGAGCCGGTTAAGCGCAGCCGGTCGTAACAGATTTTTTGAGCGGATCAGCCGCATAAGCGCCGGCAGGGCTTCCTCGTTTCTTATCTCGGCAAGGGTTCGAACCACCGTACTCTTGATTTCGAAG
>DATEVI010000010.1:0-3633 GCA_035281865.1 Geobacteraceae bacterium
AAAACGCATACCTCGTGGATCGAAACGGTAATTCAACTCCGATATCAGGGACCGCAGCCCCTCAACCGTAGTTGCCGGCACGAGAAGGGCGCCATTGAAGAACATCTCTTCCTCGCCACCCGTCACATCGCAGGACAGAAGACGCCGCTGTGCAGAGTCCAGGGTCAAGGGGGAAAGGCTTTTCACAACATCCTTCGTCAGGGCCCGGAGCCGGACGCGCAAATCTTTATCCGCCTCCGATTTAATGCGCTGTTCCATGAAATACCTCTTGCCGGGCGAGAGATCGGCAAGGGCGGCCGCCTGTTCGTTCAGCTTTTCGTTCATGATATCCTCCCGGGCCTTCCGGCGGTCCAGCAAGCCTTTAACGGTCCATTCATCACTGCCCGTCACCTGCTGCATAAATGCGGCGATGCGCTCGCGGTGTCTCTCCAAGGCGGCGGCCAAAAGCTCAAGGGTGGAGAAGACCGTACCGAAACGAACGGGCAGGACAGGGACATGACGTCGGGCGGCCAAGATGACCTCCTCATGGCGGCAGGCCCGGGGACCAATCCACGCCAGATCCTTCAACCGTTCCTCCGCATCGGGACCGCTGAACATTTCCAGGGGCACTCCGCAAAGCACCGCCGCAACATACGGCCCGCGTTCAATGAAAAGCGGCTGCTCCCCGTCAATCCCCTGGCCCTCAAGCGGAGGGAGCCTGTCTGCAGCAATCAGGCAGAAAAGGTAATACACTTCAGGCATAGCTAATCCTTCCGGATTTCATCAAGGGCCCTTTCCATATCGGTCTTTTCAATCACCATATCCAGCCTGCCCAGCGACTTCTTTTTCTCTTTTTTTACGATCCGCCGCACCACCATGAGGGCCGCCTTCCGGACGACAGCGGCAATATCGGCGCCGCTGAAACCTTCTGTCTGCCGAGCCAGAGTCAGGGCATCGATGTCTACCGCCAGAGGTTTACCCCGAAGATGGACGTTAAATATCGCCTCCCGATCCTGTTCATCGGGTATGGTCATTTCAATGATTTCATCAAACCGTCCCGGTCTCATAACAGCCGGGTCCAGCATGTCGAGCCGGTTAGTGGCCCCCAGGACAAGCACACCCTTCAGTTCGTCGATACCGTCGAATTCCGCCAGAAATTGACTGATGATCCGTTCTGAGACATGGGAATCGGACGTCCCGGCGCTGCGTGTCGGCACGAGGGAATCGATCTCATCAAAAAAGATGATACAGGGCGCTGCCTGCCGGGCCTTGTGAAAAACCTCCCGCACACCCTTTTCCGACTCGCCCACATACTTTGACAACAGTGCCGGGCCTTTCATGGAAATGAAATTGGCATGGCTTTCCGTGGCGATGGCCTTGGCCAGGAGGGTCTTGCCGCAACCGGGCGGACCGGCCAGAAGTATCCCCTTGGGCGGTCTGATCCCCACCTTATCAAAGACATGGGGATATTTCAGGGGCCATTCTACCGCCTCCACCAGACGATCCTTTAGGGAGCCGAGGCCCCCCACATCCTCCCAGTGGACATTCGGAACTTCCACGAAAACTTCCCGGATGGCCGATGGTTCAATCTCCCGGAGGGCGCTCAGGAAGTCGTCCATCTTCACTTCTAACTTTGCCAGGGTCTCATAGGGAATCCCGGAGGCGCCAAAGTCGATCTCAGACATGATGGCCCGGAGGCAGATCATAGCGGCCTCCCGGCACAGGGCTTCCAGGTCCGCCCCAACGAAACCGTGGGTGATCTCGGCGAGATGCTCCATGTCCACATCCTGGGCCAGGGGCATCCCCCGGCTGTGGATCTCCAGGATCTCCAGCCTGCCGTGGCGGTCAGGGATGGGGATGGAAATCTCCCGGTCAAACCGTCCGGGACGGCGCAGAGCAGGGTCCAGGGCGTTGGGGATATTCGTCGCCGCAATGACGACGATGTTCTGACGCCGGTTCAGACCATCCATCAGGGCCAGCAACTGCGCCACAACCCGTTTTTCCACATCCCCTACGACGTTTTCCCGTTTGGGGGCAATGGCATCGATTTCATCGAGGAAGAGGATGCTGGGGCCTTTCCGCCCTGCCTCTTCGAAGAGTTTTCTCAGATGGGCCTCGCTCTCCCCATAGAATTTGTGGATGATCTCTGGGCCGCTGACGGAGAAAAAGTTCGCCTCCGTCTCATGAGCGATGGCCCGGGCAATCAGGGTCTTGCCGCACCCAGGCGGGCCGTAAAGCAGGACGCCCTTGGGTGCATCAATCCCCAGGCGCTCGAAGACCTCCGGATAACGGAGGGGAAGCTCGATCATTTCCCGAATCCGTTGCAGTTGCGGTTTCAGACCGCCGATATCCTCGTAGGACAGGGTCCGCGATCTTTCTTCCTCCTGGAGTTTTCCAATAACGAGAACCGTCGTCGGATTGATGAGTACCGCGCCGCGGGGCGTCGTACTTTGGACCCGGAAGTAGGCAGAGCGGCTTCCGAAAAGACTCGCCTGCACCTTGTCTCCCTCCAGGATGGGCAGGCCGTCCAGGAGGCTGCCTATGTATTTGAGGTCCCGATCGGCAGGTGCGACATTTGTCGGGCTGAGGACAATCTTCTCCGCTGGACGGCAAACAGCCGGCCTGACCTGGACGAATTCGTCGAGACCTACACCGGCATTCTCCCGGGAAAGACCGTCAAGCTGTATCCGGCTCTGTCCCCGGATGTCCTGGTAGGCCGGCATAGCCTTGCACAGCGTAGTCCTCTTGCCGGACACTTCAATAATGTCTCCGATGGCAACCCCGATCCCGGCCAGATCCTCCGGCCCCACCCGCGCATAGGCCCGACCCACGTCTTTTCCCAAGGCCTCTGTAACTTTAAGTTTCAGCTTAGCCGATTCCATCTCCTTCATCCGATCCCCTTGTTGGTTCTCTTACCTGGGAGGAAAATTCATTTGCAGCATTTGATTTCCACAATGCCGTTGTTGCAGGTCATCGTGATCCTGTCCATCGAGAGGCCATGCTTCAGCAGAACCTCCTTCCGGTATTTCTTATCGCCCTTTTCGGCAAATATGGCCAGGACATCATCCCTGACCTCCAGCCGTATATCCTTCGTTGTGATCCCGGGCATCTCGATAACCAGGAGGGTGCAATCCTCCTCTTCAAAGATGTCCACCAGAGGCTCCCGGATCTCCTGAACGACCGTCTGTCCCGTGTCTTTATCCCGCTTTATGTTGCCGAAGGGTTCCACCCGGACGCGGTCCTGTTGCTCCCCAAGACCCGTCCTCATTGTAAAACCGTAGACTCCCTTCATGCCTTTCCCTTTTCCGGGGACAGTAAATTCACCGGTTTTGGACAGGGTTTCACCCTTTTCGGACATTTCCTGGAGCTTTTCCGCCAGGTCCGTGAGACCATTTAAGATGCCTGAAAAACCACTTCCGGCGTTCTTCAGGGCCTTGCCTGCCTGCGGGCTTTTTCGGCCTTCCTCACCTTCAGTCTTACGGCGAGAGAGCCGTTCCCCTGCCTTGGCCAGATCACCAAAGCCATGTACAAAGCCCGTAAGGCCATCAAGAATGCCTTTGATCCGGACGTCTTCCTGGACCTCTTCCTTACTGCCGTTTTTTTGATCCTTCATAATTTACCCCTTCGAGTGAAAATCCATACTTCTTAACCTTC
>DATEVI010000011.1:0-3637 GCA_035281865.1 Geobacteraceae bacterium
CCTGCCAGTCGATGTTACCGAAGAACGACTCGATGTAGTCAGCCCTCTTCAAGCCGTAATCGATCATAAAGGCGTGTTCGAAGATATCGAGAATCAGAATGGGGTTACAACCTGCCGGATGGGAAACGTCGTGCTCATTGATCCAGAAATTGATCAACTTGCCGTTGTTCGTATCCTGGTAGCAGACCGCCCAGCCGATCCCCCGCATCGCCCCGACCGCCCTGAAATCCTTTTCCCACGACTCCACGCTGCCGAAGTCCTCGGCAAGCTTTTTGGCAAGTTTTCCGTTCCTGTCCAGCGGCGCCTTCCCACCCAGGTTGCCGAAATAATACTCGTGCAGCCGCATGCCGTTGAATTCCCAACCCAGGCGCCGCTTCAGTTCGGCGAATTCCGGCGTTGCGGACTTGTCTTCCTTGAGCATCTGCCCGAGAATATCAAGCACCTTGTTGCTGTTGGTTACATACCCCTGATACAGGGTAAAATGGTTCTTCAGCAAAGTATCGCTGAACCCCTGCATCCCGATCAGTTTTGAATAGTCCTTCGCTTCGTATGGCATTGTAGTTCCTCCTTGTCTGGTCGGACATACAGCCCAATCCCGCGTGTGGACGACAGTTCGGGCTTTATTCTTGACACAATGTTTTAAGGTTACCACCCCGGTGAGAAAGTGCAAATACGGGCATAATTTATCCAGCCCTGTTCTTTTTTCTTTCAATACTCAAGGTATGATATAAATATGAGGGCTTACGAGAGCAGATAACTGGAGGCGGCAGAGGAGGATATATGACTTATGGTGAGGTACTTGCGCAGATAATTTCAGAGATAACCGGAAAGCCGAAGGAGCAGATCAACGAAATAGTGAAGTCGGTGGAAAAGGCCTTCCCGGACAGACAGAGGCTGCAGGAAGTGGTCCCGGAAGAAAAGGTGGAATTACTGCTGAACGAGCTCCGCAAAGAAAAGCAGACAATCCTCGCCCAGTTGATTGAGTACGGCCTGATAATGGAACATAATGAAGGGGGCAATGCCTGAGAAGTATTCGCCGACGCATCAGACCGTGGGCGGCCGTCCAGGCGCCTCGTCACTGCGGCATTGGTCATCGCTCTTCAATAAATACGTCCACTATATCGACATCCGGCCGCACTTCGAACATCCATTCTTCGAGTTTTTCAAGCACTTGTCGGGCCTTGACGGAGTCTTTGCTGACCGTCACGAAGGCAAGTTGGGCCGCCCCGTGGACATCATGCATGTCCACCTCGGCCGCGGCAACGTTGAAGTTGTTTCTGGCCCTCGCCAGGATACTCTTGACAATACCCCGCTTACCCTTGAGCGATTGGCTGGGGAGGTGCAGATGAAACTGGGCGGAATAAACATGCATGGCTTACGCTCCTGATTATGGTCAAAATTCCGCATGTCCCGGAGTTCTTGGAAACGGAATCACATCCCTTATGTTCTCCATGCCGGTGAGATACATAATGAGCCTTTCAAACCCGAGCCCGAATCCCGCATGGGGGCACGAACCCCAACGGCGCGAATCGAGGTACCACCAGAGGCCATCGGGATTGATTCCAAGCTCGGACATGCGCCGCGGCAACACGTCCAGGCGGTCTTCCCTCTGGCTCCCGCCGATGATCTCTCCTACCTTGGGGACCAGCATATCCATCGCGGCAACTGTACGTCCGTCATCATTGAGCCGCATGTAAAAAGCCTTTATATCTTTCGGATAGTTGACAATAAATACCGGTCCTCCGACCACCTCCTCGGTGATGTACCTTTCGTGCTCGGTCTGCAGGTCGAGGCCCCATTCAACCGGATACTGGAATTGACCAGGGGATTTTTTCAGACGTTCCACGGCCTCGGAATACTCCATGACGGCAAATGACGCATCGGCAATGCTTTCCAGACGGGCAACGAGTCCCTTCTCGATATGATCGTTGAAAAATTCCATATCCTCCCGGCAATGGTCCAGAACGTGTCGACACAGGTATTTGAAAAATTCCTCGGCCAGCGCGGCGTCCGCCATGAGATCGGCAAAGGCCATCTCCGGTTCTATCATCCAGAATTCCGCGACATGTCGCGCGGTGTTGGAGTTTTCCGCCCGGAAGGTCGGGCCAAACGTGTAGATATCGGAGAAAGCCAGAGCAAACAGTTCCCCCTCAAGCTGGCCGCTGACGGTCAGACCTGTGGTCTGGCCGAAGAAATCGGCCGAGTAGTCAACGCGTCCGTCAACCAGCGGTGGTCTTGCCATATCAAGGGTCGTTACCCGGAACATCTCTCCCGCCCCTTCGCAGTCGTTGGCGGTGATGATGGGCGTATGGACATAAAGAAAACCCCGCTCGCTGAAGAACCGGTGAATCGCCTGTGCAAGAGCCGACCGGATACGGAACACGGCACTGAAAGTGTTGGTGCGGGGCCGCAGATGGGAGATGCTCCTGAGATATTCGAAGGAATGGCGTTTTTTCTGCAGTGGATAATTCTCATCGCTCGGGCCGACTATCACTACCTCAAGGGCGTGCAATTCGTACTTCTGCCCGGTGGCGGGAGATTCCGCCAGCGACCCCCTGACAGCGACGGCGCTGCCGGTGCCGAGTCCGCACACCTGATCGTAGTTCGTGACACTCGGTTCCACCACGATCTGCAGGCCGGCCATTGACGAACCGTCATTCAGGGCGATGAACGTCACATTCTTGCCCACCCTCGCCGTCCGCACCCACCCTTTGACCACTACTTCATTCCCGATCTTCCCGCCGGTCAGGACATCCTTTATTTTCATGCGCTGGTTCATAAAATCAGGTCTCCGAATTTCTATCCATTTATAAATTGAAGTATAACCAATGAAAAGGGGAATATACAATCAATGAATTCAGGGATTCCTCGTCAGGAGGGATTTGCATAACATTACTGCGGCGGAACTGCTGTCTTCTGACGCCATTTTATGAAAACGTCATGGTACAGCTAGACTTTGCGGAGCTTACATATTTTGACCTTCGTGTTCATTTGCGCTATATTTTTTCGAGGAGGCAACATGAGAAAACTTGGGCTGGTTCTATTAATTCTGATTTTTTCGCATTCCCTTTCATTTGCGGCAGGTCCCGACAGGAAATTCGCCGGGGTGGGAATCGACGGGGTCCCACTTCGGGACGGGGAAATACAGGTACGGCAACTGGTGTCCGGCGGTCCGGCGTATCGTGCAGGCATAAGGGTCGGCGACGTTATAACCCACGTTGACGGAAAACCCACTAAGGGAAGCAACTTCAAGGCAATGGTCGGGAGTCAACTGCGGGGGCGGGAGGGAACCAGAGTCAGACTGACCGTACAAAGGCCGGGTCAGCTGAAACCACTTCAATACAACGTGACAAGAAGACAGTTGGTGGCTCCAGTCAGATAGTTTTCATCCGGAATCGGTAATCATACATGTGCCTGATACTCTTTGCATACAAATCACATCCACGGTATCCTCTCATTCTTGCCGGCAATCGTGATGAATTCTATGATCGGCCGACGGCCCCGGCAACCTTCTGGGAAGATGCGCTACAGATCCTTGCCGGCAGGGACCTGCGCTGTGGTGGGACCTGGCTCGGTGTAACGAGGCATGGAAAAATCGCGGTGCTGGCGAATCATCGGGAACCGAAAGGCTTGCGAA
>DATEVI010000012.1:0-2944 GCA_035281865.1 Geobacteraceae bacterium
TATCCCGCCGCAAGGAGCGCGGCTACGATCGCACCTGCCGAAGTACCCGCCAGGTTCTCGAAATGATAACCCGCCTTTTCCACTTCGGAGACCGCCCCGACAAGCCCAATCCCCTTGACACCGCCACCCTCGAAGACTGCATCCACCTTTTTGGTCATATTACTCCTCCTTGATCTTTGCGCGGCAATTACAAAAAAGCCGCGCCATCAGCAAGATGCTGACAGGCGCGGCGTCAAATCAGGCAATTTTGCGTGTCATTGAAACCCATCTGCTCCCCTTTATATATGGACACCATAAACTTTCGGAGTCTCGTGACTCTCCACCCAGCCATCCGAGCTTCGACTTTTTAGCCACGTCTAATCTTTATCAATAAATAGTACGTTGTCAACTACTACTCGCGTTCCTCAGCCGACTCGAGGCAGACGCACAGCCGGATTTCCAAGAATAATGCCATTTGGAAGGGACAACCGCGTTCAACTCTTCAAGGCTCCGGAACCAATGCATTGCAATTACTTGGGAAACATACTATAACCACCAAATGTCGCCGTGAACCAGCGGACAAGTCCGGGAAATCTCCAATTTCCGTTATATTGAGAGTTAAATTCATGGGTTCAAGATCAAAAAGAAGCGAACGTTGCGAACGATGCCGAATGCATGTTCATGATTGTATTTGTACTTCAATTCCCCGCTATGTTCTCGGTACGCGCCTTGTGCTGGTGATGCATCGTCGCGAACACAAGAAGATTACGGCAACCGGACCACTTGCCCTGGAAGTGTTGCCCAACAGTGAACTCCGTATTCACGGGGATCAGGACCGTCCGCTTGAATTCAGTGACCTCAATGTCCCTGAACGGAGAACCCTCCTGCTCTACCCGGGAGATGACGCCCCTGTATTAAGCCGGAGTTTCCTGGATCAGGACGTCAGGCCTGTGACTCTCATAGTTCCCGATGGAAACTGGCGTCAGGCGGCCAGAATGGGACGACGCCTTCCGGGACTTGAACACGCCGAAATGGTCCGGCTTCCCGAGGGACCGCGTACCAGGTGGGGAATCCGGAGAGAACATCATGCCCATGGTTTGGCGACGTTTGAAGCAATTGCCAGAGCCCTCGGCATCATTGAATCGCCTGACGTTCAGTCAGGAATGGAAGATCTGTTTCAACTGATGGTTCAAAGAACCCTGGATGCACGGGGATACCCGCCAGCGCAAAACCTTGAGCAAGACTTGAGGAGTCAGCCATAAATGGTTGTGAATAAAGAAAAATCCAACATCATCCTAATAGGCATGCCGGGTTCCGGCAAAAGTACCGTCGGCGTTATTCTGGCCAAGCAGACCGGACACGATTTCATCGATACGGACATTCTCATCCAGACAGCAGCAGGCAGGTCTTTGCAGGATATCGTCGATGCCGAAGGGCACATGGCCTTACGCAGGATCGAGGAAGATGTCCTGCTCGGAATAAAGTGCTGCAGGCATGTCATTGCCACTGGCGGCAGCGCCGCTTACAGCCGCCGGGCCATGAACCACCTGGGGTCGGACGGCATATTTGTCTTCCTTGACGCGGACATTGCCACACTGGAATCACGCGTCAAGGACTACGCTACCAGGGGACTCGCAAAACGCCCGGATCAGACCTTCGCCGACCTGTTCGCCGAGCGGGTCCCGCTCTATGCGATGTACGCCGACATCACCGTAAAGTGCGCAGGACTGTCCCATGAACAGGTGTGCGCCAGAATCATTGCCGAGTTATGCCCGTTCGGTGCCGGAACCAAAGGAATATAACAGGGAACCAGGTGCGCAACGCACACAAAGGAGTGGAACTTTACGATGAGGCTTCTCGACCGACTGGAAAAGAAACTTGGCAGATACGCGCTGCCGAACGTGACTGTCTACCTGATCGCCGGTCAAACTGTATTCTACGTCCTTTTCATGATGGGCAAACTGGACCGGAGCCGTACATGGCTTGCCGCCGATCGACTCCTCGAGGGTGAATGGTGGCGCCTTGCCACCTTCCCCTTCGATCCGCCGGTGATGAACCTCTTGTTTGCATTTTTCGCCTGGTATCTGTTCTACATGATGGGCTCGGCCCTGGAAGAACTGTGGGGCGCCTTCCGTTACAACATTTTTCTCCTGGTCGGTTACCTCCTGACCGTGGCGGTCTCTTTCCTCACCCCGGAATTTCCCGTGAGTAACGCCTTTATCGGCGGTTCCGTCTTTCTCGCCTTTGCCTTCCTCTTTCCCGACTTCCAGTTGCTCCTTTTCTTCGTCCTGCCGGTGCGGATAAAATGGCTTGCCCTGCTCACCTGGCTCTACTACGGGTACATGCTGTTATTTGGCGGATGGCAGACGCGTCTCCTGGTTCTGTCGTCTGTCGGCAATTTCCTTCTTTTCTTCGCCCGGGACATCGTCGTCAATGTGAAATACGGCAAACGGCAGATGGTGAAGAAGGTGTCGCAAACCGCACGGGGAAACTATCAGCCGTTCCATCGGTGCTCGGTCTGCGGGATCACCGACAAGACCCACCCCCAGATGGATTTTCGATACTGCCCTCAATGCGCAGGGCAGCAAGGTTACTGTACCGAGCATATCTTCAATCACGAACACGTGAAAGGCGCCGGCAGTCAGGATCAATAGGTTCGACAGAGCCTACCGCTGGATTAAAGCAGGTGACGCCCCCCTCAACCAATCAAAAAATGTCCCTGGCCAAAAAGCCGGCAATCAAGGGTTTTCAGTTTGACCGTCCTGTTGCCAATCGCATCGTCCATGCTAGAGTTTAAGATCAGGAGAGGAAAGTACATTCCAAGCTGACATATTTCCCTTCGGTTGGCATAAAGGAGGAGAAATACCATGAGGATCGATGAGCAGACAGCGTGAAATACACACATTCAGCGGTATACTTGAATCGGCAGAATAACTATTTCTCGCGACGCTTGCAGCGACATAAT
>DATEVI010000013.1:0-4172 GCA_035281865.1 Geobacteraceae bacterium
ATATCCCGCCATCGGCAAAGTGAACCTTTTGTGCCTTCTGCCAGCCGCCGAAAACTTCATCTATGGTAAACAGATGCGCTTTTCCGAACTGCCTGGCATATTTCGCGGCTACCGACTTCAGACGTGGACGATAATAGTTTCTGGCCGCGATTTCCTGCCCTTCCGGCGTATAAAGATATTCCAGGTAGGCTTGAGCGATCTTTCGTGTGCCACGCCTGTCGACCACCTTGTCCACCAGGGAAACCGGCGGCTCGGCCAGGATGCTTATCGCGGGGACCACGATCTCGAACTTGTCACGCCCCATGGCCTCCATGGCCAGATACGCCTCGTTTTCCCAGGTCAGCAGGACATCACCGATTCCGCGTTGGACAAAGGTGGTGGTGGAACCACGGGCACCGGAATCAAGGACCGGAACATTCCTGTAGAGACGATCGACAAAAAGTCGCGCATTTTCCTCACTATTTTCGTATCTTTTCAGTGCATAACCCCAGGCCGCCAGGTAGTTCCAGCGTGCCCCGCCGGAGGTCTTCGGGTTGGGAGTTATCACCGAGACTCCGGGCCTGACCAAGTCGTCCCATTCCTTGATCCCTTTCGGGTTCCCCTTGCGGACCAGGAATACGATGGTTGAGGTATAGGGTGCGCTGTTGCGGGGAAGGCGTTCCTGCCAGCGTTTCGGGACTCGCCCGGATTTTTCATGTATTGCATCGATGTCGAAGGCCAGGGCCAGGGTCACCACATCCGCTCCGAGTCCGTCGATGATAGCCCGACCCTGCTTGCCCGAGCCGCCGTGGGACTGCCTGACGATCACGGTCTGCCCGGTTTTTGCCTTCCAGTGCCTGGCAAATGCGGAGTTGAAATCCTTGAAAAACTCTCGGGTCGGGTCGTAGGAGGCATTCAACAAGATGACGTCGGCACGGGCAAACGCAGGGAAAACGATCCCCAGGGAAAGGATCAACAGCACCACAGATTTACCAAATGTTTTAAGTAACATTGCCGCCTCATTTCATTCGCGTGGTCAAAGAATCACCAGTTATAATTCCGCCACGAAGGCCGCCAACGCGTCAGATTAATTAACCAGCAAATCAGTAGGTTTTTATACTGATACATTTATTTATAATTCTAGTCAAGAATAATATTAAATAGCGGGATAATTCACGCAATAATACTGTGGTATACGACTGGGATTCTTTGTCATCCATTCCTCATCTCATCGATGGCTGCAATTGCCGATCAAGGAAAACAAACCACCAGGAGCCGGTTGCACTCAGTCTCCGTCAATATGAACGACTTGACGTTGTCGTAGCAGATTGATTCCGGAGTCCGACTGGCTCCTGGAGCTTCCGTGACCGATGTGGTACACTTGAGGGCAGATTTTTATCAAAAGGAAAAAATCGGGTTTCATCTTCCTCGATTTCTCGGTACCATTGATGTTCCCGGAAAAGCACACCCGAACTAAAACACTTGGGAGGTTAGATCGTGAAACACCGTGGAAAGTTGTTCCTTTTCGTGATCCTCGCCGGTCTGGTCATTGGTTTCCTGCTCATGCGCGACAACAAGCGCCCGCGACTCACCCTGAATCCCGCCGATGGTCCGACTTCGGCCCAGAAGCCTCCGACTCTCACCGTGGAGGATTCCGGAACCGGCCTGAAAAGCCTGGTTGTCAACGTCACCCAGGAGGGCAAGGTCACAAATCTGCTGGACACCACTTTCAAGGCCGGCGTCACCCGCCACCAGGTGACACTGCCCCTGAATAAGCTCGGCCTGAAGGAAGGTCCGGTGCTCATCGACATCAAGGCAACCGACCATGCCACGCCGTCGAACCGCAAGAAGCAGGAGTATTCCCTGACATACGACATGCGCCCGCCGTCGATCTCGCTCCTGACCACTGCCCACAACATCAACCAGGGAGGCTCTGGCCTGGTAATGTTCCGCGTGTCCGAAAAGGTGCGGCGCGCCGGCGTGCAGGTGGCGGATAAATTCTTCCCGGCCTTTCTCCAGGGGGGAGACATCTATGCCTGCCTGTTCGCCTTTCCATACTCCATCCAACCCGGCGATTTCCAACCGCGGGTGGTGGTCGAGGACCTGGCCGGCAACGAACGCTCGGGCAGTTTCTACTACCACGTCAAACTACGCCCTGGCCGGTCCGACCAGATCAACATCAGTCAGGCCTTTCTTGCCGAAAAGATGCCGGAGTTCCAACATTATTTTCCTGACACGAAAGATCCGATGCAGCTCTTTCTGCGCGTCAACGGCGAACTGCGCTCCGCCAACATTGCCACACTGAAGGAACTGTCCGTCAAAACCGCCGACAAACCCCTATGGCAGGGGGTCTTCCTGCGTCTGCCCAATGCCGCTCCCAGGGCCGGCTTCAACGAGGCGCGGGATTACATGTACGAGGGCAAAAAGGTCGACCATCAGGTGCACCTGGGTCTTGACCTTGCCTCCCTCGCCGCCTCACCGGTGCCGGCCTCCAACAGCGGAACCGTGGTATTCGCCAAAGAGTTTGGTATTTACGGCCAGTGCGTCATCATCGACCACGGCCTCGGCCTGCAGAGCCTCTACTCCCATCTGAGCAGCATCGACGTGAAGGTCGGGGACAAGGTCGAAAAGGGCAAGATCATCGGCCGCACCGGCACAACCGGCATGGCCGGAGGCGACCACCTGCATTTCGGCATCGTCCTTGCCGGCATAGAGGTCAGTCCCATTGAATGGCTGGATGAACATTGGATTACCGACAACTTCACCAATAAGTGGAAGCAGGCAATGGGGCAGGTCAGCGGACAGAAGTAAAAAAGACCACAGCCACAGGTTAATAGGCCAAAGACGGGTTGAGGCTTTCCCGCAACAAACAGTACGGCTTTCGAGCAAGAAGAAGGTTCGTGAGAAAAGGCCGGTACCACCTGTTTTTGGTCAATCAGTACGGTAATGGTGCACGATTACTGTTTGTTGCGGGAAAGCCTCAACCCGGCCCCGCGGACACGACACAGATAGACACAAAAAAAACCGGTGTAGCTCTTTTTTCAGTGAGCTGCACCGGTTTCTTTTTTTCAACAAACTCAGCAGGTACTTTAGTGTACCGCCGGAAAACGTTCCTACAGCCCCCCGAACTCGAACTCCGCGGGTTTTGGTTCCTCGCCGTGCCTGTACAGTATCAGGTTGACCCGATCCTTTTCACGCCCGAACACGAAATTGAGATTGTGCTCAAAGGCCATCACCGCCACCGGCTCTATCTGGCCGGGGTCACGGAGCCTGAACAGCACCCTGTTGCCCGCCTCCAGGTAATCGAGGAATGCGGTAGTGACATAAAATTCCACCTGTCCGCGCTCGCGGGTCAGATCCACCAGGCTTCCATCGTCGCCGATGATGAACTTTTCGTTTAGATGGATGGTCTGTGCGGCGCTTCCGGCCTCCGGGGAAAGACCACGCACAATCCCGCCTCCGCTGATTTGGGTTCCGTCCTCGATGACGAAACGACCCAGGCGTATATTTTCGCCGTACAGATCCGCGGCAATGTCATTCTTCAGCGAAAACACCACGTTTCCAACTTCCGTGGCAAACAGCTCCGGCGCATGCCGTTCGCTCACTTCCAGGGTTGAAGAGTCGAGCCGCTCCTCGATGACCGATGCAACGGCCGTAACCTCGGCGGTGGCCAGTTTGAGAGTGTAACTCTTTCCCGACTGGAAAGGCCGGTCCGCCAGCCAGAAAATACTGGCCCTCACCTCGCGTGTCTTGACCGGTGCATTGGCGCGACGGGCAATGACCTCGCCGCGCTCCACGAACAGCTCATCTTCGGTGGTAATGCCTATGCATTCGCCAGCGACAGCCGATGGGAGATCAGGCTTTTGCCACTTTTCCACCGACTTGACCCTGGTGATCTTTCCCGAAGGGAGGAATATCACCTCGTCACCGGCCCTGATCTCGCCGGTTTCAACACGCCCCACGTAGATCCTTTTACCGTCCCATTTATAGACGTCCTGCACCGGCAGGCGGAGCGGCAGGCTGGAATCGGCACGGACGTTCTCGAAAGTGTCAAGCGCCTCCAGAACCGTCGGGCCGCCATACCAGGGGGTATTGCCGAGCCGCTGCGCCATGTTCTCTCCTTCCCGGGCGGAAACGGGAATTACATAGGAGGGAACAATCTGCACCGAGTGAAGGAAAGTGCGGATGTCGTT
>DATEVI010000014.1:0-5801 GCA_035281865.1 Geobacteraceae bacterium
GGCAGTCGACACATTTTATGCGGCTGTGGGCACCGGAATGTCGCCAGGCCGTGTATTGATCTTCCATGACGTGACAGCTCGCGCAGAAGTCCGGCGATTCCGATTTGGCAAGGAGCTTGGGAGGGCCGAGGAGGACGAACAGCATGACGGACAGTCCGGCAAATGCTGCCACAACAAGAGCTATAACGAGACGTTTGTTTATCCGAAGTCGCATGTTTTATCCTCATTTTCGCCTCCCCATTGCCCGGGGCTGAGCGAAATTATTGTGGCGGCAATGCGTTAATAATGGCGTAAAGGTACCTTGTGACGGATTGCGTTGACATTATCACTTGGCGGACAAAATTTATTTGACCCAGATCAAGACTTGAAAATCAGGTGGACTTTGGGAAATGTGAAGGGAGGGGATTTGACAGAAAACAGTGGAACAGTATCATTTTTCTATTCGTGCACTTGAAGTATGGAAGTCTGAGCAGTTCCACAGAACAAGGGAAATGAGAATTTACCCATGACAGGCAAAACCGCTCGACTGATCTTCTGGCTGGGTACTTTGTCGTCGGCCCTGATTTTTCTCTGGCTGACGTACGATTTTCACCGCCAGGAACCAAAGTACACGCAGGTCGACAAGCTGAGCGAAGAGGTTGTGGCGGGGAAAAAGGTATGGCACAGATACAACTGCAACGACTGCCACACCATCCTCGGGTTCGGCGCCTACTATGCGCCGGACATGACCAAGGCGTTTTACCGGCTGGGGGAGAACAACATCGTCTCCATCGTCATGCATCCGGAAGAAGTCTATCGCAATTCCTTCCGCAAGATGCCGCAACTCGGGGTGACCCGGGCGGAGGCGGAACAACTGGTGGCCTTCCTCAAATGGGTCGGCACCATCGACAACCGGCACTGGCCCCCCCAGGATGAAAAGTACGTCAAGGCATACTACTTGAGGGAGGCCCGAGCCCAGCAACTGGAAAAGGTCGATATCGTCATGGGTGCGTGCGGCGGCTGCCACAGCTTCGAGAACCAGGGGAGAAATGTCGCCGGAGATTTCAGCGATATCGCGAAACGTCTTAGCTTTGACAGGGAAACACTCGTTAGATTTATCCTTAATCCCCAATCCGTGAAACCGGGCATCGGGATGCCACCCCAGAACGTGAACAAGGAAACGGCAGGCCTTATTGCCGACTTCGTGCTCGCCCTTAAAATCCCCAAGGAGGTGCAGCCATGATACGCTTTGAAAGTCAACGAGTGTCCTTGTGGTATATTCGGATCGCCCTTTGCCTGTTCTGCCTGCAGGTCGTGCTGGGCTTATGGCTCTCTCTCAATTACGCCTTCACCCTTCCCCAGTGGCTGGTGGATGTCTTCGCATTCAATACGGCCCGCTCGATCCACACCAACCTGCTGGTTGCCTGGATGCTTCTCGGTTTCATGGGCGGAACCTATTTCATCCTCCCTCTGGAATGTAACAGGGAACTGTTCAGCACGAAGATCGCCTATGCGCAGCTCTTCATTTTTGCCGCAACCGCGGTGACCGCCGTGATCGGCTTCCTGTTCCACTGGACCAGGGGAAAACCGCTCCTGGAAATTCCATTTCCCCTCAACGGCCTCATTGTCGTTGCTGCCCTGCTGTTCATCGCCAACGTGGCATTGACCATCATCAAGTCGAAGGAAAAATCGGCGCTCCAATGGATGCTGCTCGGAGGGGTTTCATTTCTCGCCCTCCTGTACCTTTTCGGCATGCCTTTTTACAAAAACCTGAACACGGACTACTACTACTGGTGGTGGGTCATCCATCTCTGGGTGGAGGGAGCTTGGGAGGTGGTTACCGCGGCCATCGTCGCCTTCATCATTATGGAGGTGACCGGCGTGGAGCGGAAGGTGGTAGAGAAATGGCTCTACGTGGAAACCGGCCTGTTTCTTTTTACCGGCATCATCGGCACCGGCCATCACTACTATTGGCTCGGGGCCCCCGATTACTGGCTCTGGTGGGGAGGTGTGTTCAGCGCATTAGAGCCGCTTCCCATCGTCCTCATGGTAGTGGACACCTGGATGCACGTCAGGGAGAGGAAAAGCCCTATCATCAACCCGCTCACCTGGACATACATCGTGGGGCTTGCAATCTATCACCTTGTCGGCGCCGGAATCTGGGGGTTCATCCATACCCTGCCCCCCATCAACTATTATACCCACGGCAGCCAGATAACCGTCTCCCACGGTCATATGGCCTTCTTCGGCGCCTATGGGCTCCTCAACCTGACTATTTTCTACTTCGCCCTACCCCGGCTGAAAAACATCAGGAAATACCGAGACACGGCGGGTCAATGGGGATTCTGGATCATGGTCGTATCAATGTTCTTTCTCGGCCTTGTATTCGGCGTCGCCGGCATTCTCCAGACCTACCTGGAACGGTTTCTCGACATCGGCTACAGCACCGCCCACATCACCATGATGTTCTGGTTCCGGGTCGCCTTCGCCATCGGAATCGTGTTCCTCTGCGGGGCGCTGATCACCGTTTGGCATCTCTTTACCCTGAAGGCGGTTGAGGTAGGAGCCTCGGAATAGGTTATTACCCTTCCGAGACTATATGGCCGGCAATTATGTCATGGTTCAGCCAGAGGACTGGTGAAACGGGATTCCAGATGCTTCTGAACATCAGTGAGCCGACGGCACTGAAAACTGCCCGGGAGAGCTCGGCGCAGACAATTTCCTTCGGATCCCGGTTCATCTCCAGCAGCTCTGTGGCGCTGGTCAGCATCAGTTCGGCCTGTTCGGCGGTATTGTGATGAGGCCAGGCATCGAGATCGCGGAACTGCGCCAACACCGGGGAAGAGAGATAGGAATCGGCCTTGGCAAGCAACTCCTCCAGGGTCGCACCATCCTTGAGAAGCGATGCGCAACGGTTCCGGATTGCTTCGGCATGCGGACCGCTGCCTTCACGTTCAAGGGCCTGTAACAACGGATAAAGCGAAATCTCCACCCCGAGAAACAGGGCGCTGGAATTGGTCTGAATTTCCGGGCAGTTGAAAACAGTTGCACTGACCCCCTCTTCCCAGGCCTGTTGCGCAATGTCTTCCAGACGCATCTTGGCCCATCCCTGCAGATAAGGGGTGTACGACTGCCAAGTGTAAGCGTTGTTAACAATCACTTCGCATCCATGGTAGCAATAGGCCACATATCCGACGGAACCTCCCAGCGACGTTATCCTCTGGCGCAGAGAAGCGGTAGCCTCGATCAAGTGCCTGAAAGTGTCGGCGGTCACTTCGTCGAAACTCATACTGCACAGTCTGCCGATCTGGGAATTCCAAAGCGCCTCTGAAGGGAGATACCTGTCGCCCTGCCCCTTGAATACCCGGTTCAGGATCGGCATGAGAATCCGGGCGCGCGGAATACCTCCCGCTATCGTGTGGGCAAATAGCACATCGGCCCCTCCGGGTATCAGCGCATCGAGTTCTGCCACAACGGCTTTCAGGTTGTCGGTAAAGCGCTTTACACCCGCCATGCGCGAGAGTTCAATAGCTTCCCAATCCAGTTGAAGCGCATCCCATTCATCTGACTTCACACCTTTCAGCTGATCTACGGGAGATTTCCCCGCAGGCCCGGCTTCCATATCGAAGCCCGCTTCCAGAGGGATGTTTATGATTTTCCCTCCAAGATTGTCCTCAGCCTCCGCCAGTTCCTCATCCGTCAACCGACGCAACATGCCGTCCTTGTCACGGCGGCCTACGGTAATGCCGATGACGGTCATTCCGGCGTCCCGGGCCTCATTGACGATACCGTTGGCATAGCCGCGGCCGAAGAGTTCGCCGAAAAGAACCAGCACATCCCCGGCCTTATAGCCGGCAGCCCCTGGAAGCTCCCGCATGGGATTAAAAGTTTTCATATGATCCACCTTTCGCTTTGGGAGTCGTTAAAATAATTTTACCGGGTCCCTTATTCAAAATCTCCGCCCGTGGCGCCATTACCGAAGCAGACTCCCCTTTTCGACTCTTTTATGAAATCCAGAAGGTAGCGCACATCTTCGGTGATCTCCAACTCCGCCTCGGCTTTCTCTAGGTTGGCGCGCATGTTCGGTCCACTGCGGAACAGAATGACAAATGCTTTCTTTATTGCCCGCACCCGGGCGGCTTCAAATCCACTCCTGCGTAAACCGACCAGATTAAGGGTCTTGACGGTATGGGTCTCATCCATTATGCAGAATGGCGGAACGTCCCGGGATGTTCGGGAAAGGCCGCGCATCATGGAAAACTTCCCGACACGGCAGAACTGGTGCACCACGCAGTTGCCGGAGATGAGTACCCGGTCTTCAACGGTAACATGCCCTGCCAGCAGGGATCCCCCGGCAAGGATGATGTTGTTGCCGATAACACAGTTGTGGGCAACGTGGGATTGGATCATAAAATAGTTTTCGTTCCCTATATCGGTCGCCGTCCCTTGGCGATTGCCGCGGTGGATGGTCGCATATTCGCGGATGACGTTCCCGTCACCAACCTGCAGATAAGTCTCCTCACCCTTGTAGCCTAAGTCCTGGGGGTCATGTCCGACGATCGCTCCGTAATGAATGATGTTGTTGCGGCCGATGGTCGTCCAAGGCCCGATCACGGCGTTTGCCATTATTTTTGTGCCGCCGCCGATGCTGGAATGATCTCCGACGATCACGTTCGGTCCTATTTCCGCGTCGTCCGCAACCAGGGCTGACTCGCTGATTCGAGCTGTTGGGTCTATCATGAATACCTCTCGGGATAATTGTGATTCCGGTGTGGAACGAAGAATCAGTACTCGCTCCGGCTGCTTAGATTTTCAAACCGCGTGTACTCGCCAAGGAAAGTCAGCTCGACGATACCGATAGGGCCGTTTCTCTGTTTGCCGATGATGATCTCCGCCTTTCCCTTCAAATCGGCATTTTCCTTGTCGTAAACCTCTTCCCGGTAAACGAACATGATTACGTCGGCATCCTGTTCTATGGCGCCCGATTCGCGCAGATCGCTCATCATGGGGCGCTTGTCGGTGCGGCTTTCCAGCCCGCGGTTCAACTGGGAAAGGGCGATCACCGGGACTTCAAGCTCCTTTGCCAGGGCCTTAAGTGAGCGTGATATCTCTGAAATCTCCTGCTGGCGCGATTCGGGATTGCTGCCGCCGCGCATCAGCTGGAGGTAGTCGACTATCACCATGCCTATTTTATGCTCGGCCTTCAACCGGCGCGATTTCGCCCTCATCTCCAAAACAGAAATGGCCGGCGAATCGTCGATGAATATCTTTGCCTGATGAAGTGAGCTGGCGCCACGGGTGAGTTTGGCCCAGTCGGTATCGATAAGATGGCCGGTGCGCAGCCGGCCGGCGTCCACACGCGCCTCCGAACAGAGCAGACGGGTTACCAGTTGCTCCTTGCTCATCTCCAGCGAGAAAACCGCCACCGGTTGGGGCGGGTCGGCGTGGATGGATGCGTATTGGGCTATATTGAGGGCAAAGGCGGTTTTCCCCATGGAGGGACGACCCGCAATAATGATTAGGTCGCCACGCTGGAATCCGGCGGTCTTCCCGTCGAGATCGACATACCCGGTAGGCACCCCCGTGACATGCTCTTTTTTCTCATACAGTGCTTCTATATTTTTGATGGTGTCTTTGAGGATGGTGTTTATGGGATAGTAGGAAGGCTTTATCTTGTTCTCGGAGATATCGAAAATAACCTTCTCGGCCTCATCCAGCAATTGCTCGATTTCGACCTGTTCGTCGTGCCCCTTGGTAATGATCTCTGTTGCGGCATTGATCAGTTTGCGGGCAATGGCCTTTTCCTTGACGATTTTGCTGTA
>DATEVI010000015.1:0-3474 GCA_035281865.1 Geobacteraceae bacterium
CGAATGAAGGTTCACTGGACAAATACAGCCCAAGTTCATGAATACCTCTCGCCTAACCGCTACCTCTTTCGTCATTCTGACCCGTGCCATCTATTTCTGTCTGAACTGAGTAACTAAACCTTGATGAATAAAGGATTACAGCTCTTCGGTGGCACGGGGGCGAATGCAGAAGAAGGGGATTATTGGCAAAACTGGCGTTCAGGGGCTACCATTTCTGTTGCATATAAGGTTACTTTAAAGTAATATACTTAAAAGTAATTAATCTTGGGAGCGACATGGAATTCATTGACCGAAAAAGAGAAATTGCCTTTCTTCAGGCCGCCTTCAAGAGCAAGCGGTCGGAATTTATTGTCATCTACGGCAAGCGCCGGGTCGGAAAGACAGAGCTGGTCAAACAGTTTTTCAAAGACATTCCCCACATTTATTTCCTGGCCGATAAGACATCTGAAAAGGAGCAGCTTCGAGGTCTTTCCGAGAAGGCGGGGCTGCTCTTCGGTGATGAATTTCTCCTCTCCAGGGGGTTCGGCAACTTGTATGAGTTTTTCCGGTACTTGAAAGACAAAGGCAGAATCGTTGTCGCCATTGATGAGTTTCCTTTTCTCATCGAGGCGAACAGCGCCGTTCCTTCTATTTTTCAGAAGGGATGGGACGAAGATTTGCAAGATACCCCGATATTCCTTATCCTCCTCGGGTCCAGTATCGGGATGATGGAAACGGAGGTGCTCGGTTACCGGTCGCCGCTTTTCGGTAGAAGAACAGGCCAGCTCTTGATTGAGCCAATCAGTTTTTGGGAAGCAAAGCGGTTTTGTCCGACCTGGTCGAACGAAGATTTTATGTATGTCTATGCGATACTGGGCGGAACACCGGCCTATCTCCTGCAATTCGATTACGGACAGGACTTCTGGACAAACATAGAACGGAGAATTCTCGCAAAAGAGGCCTATCTCTTCAACGAACCGGAATTCATCCTCCGCGAGGAACTTCGTGAACCAAGAAACTATTTTGCCATTTTGCGGGCTCTGTCCATGGGAAAGACCCGCTCCGGAGAGATTATCAATGAGACTGGGTTTGAAAAGAATATCGTGGGAAAATACCTCTCTGTCTTAAACGAGCTCAAGATAATCCGGCGGGAAGTGCCTATCACCGAGACCTCATTCGAGAAAAGCAAGAAAGGCATCTATATCATTGATGATAACTTTTTCCGCTTCTGGTTCAGTTTTGTCTTTCCGAACCGGAGCTTCATCGAAGAAGGTTCAACCAAGTATGTCATTGAAAACAAGATCAGAGCAAGGATAGACATCTTCACCTCCCTGGCCTTTGAAGAAGTCTGCCGCTCATTTGTGAAACGGGGACTGCTCAAGGGCTTGCAGTTTAACAAGACCGGACGCTGGTGGGCAAAAGATGCAGAGATCGATGTTGTGGCAGTCAACGAAGACGAAAACACCATTCTTTTCTGCGAAGCCAAGTGGAGTAATAAAATGATGGGTGTTGATATCCTGGCGGATTTGAAGAAAAAGGCGACTATGGTGGCGTGGGGCGGCAAAAACAGGAAAGAATATTATGCCCTCTTCAGCCGCCGGGGATTTACCCCGGAAGTAAAGCGTCTGGCAGAACAGGAAAGGACCTTTCTGATGGCCGTCAATGATATGATCCAGCCCGAGGAAGGTTGATACAGGCATTTTTAAAAGACTATTTCATTAGAGGTGTAAAATGCCGGGGATACGTTATGTTTGCCTTTCGGACATGCATCTTGGAGAGGAAGACAGTCTTCTCACCAATCTCAAGGTAGCCAGCTCGGACGTGGATCCGACCCAGGCCAGTCCCGTCATGATCTCGCTTGTGGAATGCCTGCGACACCTTATCTCACACAGCAAGGGCGCGGACAAACCGACACTTATCTTAAACGGAGACATCCTGGAGTTGGCCCTGACCACGGATAACCAAGCGTTCATGTGTTTCGAACGGTTCATCGAACAGATCATGGTCCAGGGACAGGAACTCTTCGGAGAGATCGTCTACATCCCCGGCAATCACGATCACCACTTATGGGAGCTGGCCCGCGAGACTCAGTACATTAATCACATCAAGGATATAAAACCGTGTGATTACCTCCCCATTCCCTGGCATACGACAAACATGTTCTTTGGCAACGGTTCAGAGCCTGTGCCTTCCTACTCACTCACTAACATTGTCCAGCGGTACCCTCATTTGAGCGCCTTTCCCATCAAAACCGCCTACCCCAATTTCGCTCTCTTTAACGACCTGACCCGGAGGTGCGTCATCTTCCACCACGGACATTATGTAGAATCCCTTTACCACCTGATGACAATCCTGAAGGACCTCATCTTTCCGAATCGCAAGCATCCGGAAAATGTATGGGATATCGAGGCCGAGAACTTCGCCTGGATCGACTTTTTTTGGTCAACCATGGGACGTTCGGGTGAAGTAGGCCAGGATGTGGAATTGATCTATGAAAAGCTGCAGGAGAAGGAGCAATTCAAGAAGCTCCTTTATTCATTGGCTGACGGACTGGCAAAGGAATATGACCTGCCCGGATGGGGCGACCGGATGGAGGCGCAACTGGCAAAATGGGCATTCAGCGCCGCTGTGGACAAGTTTTACGGTACAGAGAGAACAAAGGTAGATCGCCCCTTGAGCGAGGACGCGGAGAAAGGCCTTTGGTCGTACATGAACGGACCGCTTAGGGAACAGATTATGACTGAACTGAAAGGTAATATGCCTGCTGATGTGACCTTCGTTTTCGGCCATACCCACAAGCCCTTTCAGGAAGACATGAATTTCAAGGGATACCCCGCCTGGGTAAACGTTTACAATACCGGCGGCTGGGTAGTGGATACGGTTGCACCGCAACCTCTGCACGGGGGCGCCGTGGTGCTGATTGATGATGACCTGAACGTGGCGGCACTGCGGATGTATAACGAGAACGCCGACCCGGCCGGCTATTCAATATCTCTTCAGGAAGCGCGGCACGTCGGCGAATCAGTGAACCCGCTCTATATTCACCTAAATACACTGATTAATCAAACGGCCGGTCCCTGGAAAGGCTTCCAAGAGACAGTCGCCCAGGCAGTGCGCGTCCGCGCCCAAAACCTGAGGGCACGGATAAATGAGAAGCCGTGACGTTCCTATTTCCCTGGAAAATCTATCGGACAGGTACGAAATAATCCTCAAGCCATACACTTCCATCAAATCCGTCCACCGCCATTATTCCTATTAAATTTAATTATCTTGACAGAAACATCGTTTTCGTATACCCAGCAATACCAATAAATACCCTGTTGAGGAGGGAGGCGTGGACTATCAAACTATTAAAAAAACGAATTTGGATGACCTGAAAGTGAAGCCTAACCTTTTAGATTCCTCAGGGGAAAAAGGCAGCGCCATCTGGGAGGACGTCCAGAAGGAGCTTGACTGGCTTCCCGGCGGCTGCCTCAACATGGCCTACGAATGCAT
>DATEVI010000016.1:0-3110 GCA_035281865.1 Geobacteraceae bacterium
CCGATCTTTTCCGGCCCCGTTGATTTTCCAGTTCTTGCACAGAAGGCAACCGGAGCGACGGTTCTTAGGGCGTTTGCGTTTATGGTGCACACGCTTCTCCTATTTCCGGATTGTCTTGGCAGCGACCTCCTGGTCGCGGACGAAATGTCGGCCGTCTTTGGCGAAAAGCCATGCACTGGATACCTCGCGGATGTCGTGAGGCGATTCGGATCCCGTCCGGATTCGTTCGCGAGTGATGCGGCGGAACCGGCGGTTGGCACGTGCTTTGTCGTCTTTCTCGGAGGACGCGCACGTATTTGAAGAGACGGGTACTTTCTTCACACTTCGGGACATGTCTGGCTATTCCCTCCCTTCAGGGGCCTTATGTCATGGGGACCTCCTTTCTCCGGACTTGCCGGAGGTGTTGTACGCGACCGAGAGGCGGTGTTTCGGCGCCCAGAGGCATGTGGCCTCTCGGGGCAAGCGCATGATGAATGATGGTGCATAAAGAAACGTTGTGTCAACCGTCCACGATATATTCCTTCACCTGGCGCATCCGGGCCCGGTTCCTATTCCCTGAAATCCGTCCTGCCGGTCCTGGTGCCGGAGATGACCTACGAGGGGCTGGAGATCAGCGACGGGGCGATGGCTTCCTGTGCGTATTTCACGATGGGGGAGATGTCCGATCCCGCGGAACTGACCCGCCTGCGCAAGGCGCTATTGGATTACTGCCGGCAGGACACCCTGGGCCTCGTCCGGCTGCTGGAGAAGATGCGGGGGATCTAATTTTGCGATTGTTTCCAATCACTTCCGTCCAGTAAAACCATCGCCCGTCCATTTCCGCCCGCCAGTAGATACTCAACCTTCGATCAAGGCGTAAGCGTCGGTTATTCTCCGCACAGTTAGCGGGTGGCACTGCCCGTGCAGCGGTATCGACCTGATGAACTTTCCTGGAAGGGAATGGGCCGTCGTGGCGACACGGATCGATGGAATGTTTCTGAAATCGAGTGCGGCGGGAGAAATACCGGACGATCCCCAGACGGTTTGGGTCCGGAAGGAAGACCGGAAGGGAGACCGGATTGACGCAACAGCAAAACGCCACTACAATAAGGTTACTATTTATGAATGGGATGAGCGAAAGCGGGTTGCGAACCTTGAAAAACATGGGATGGACTTCGCCAGCGCCGATATCGTATTTGAGTCGGAACTTAAGATAACGAGCGTATCTGAAAAAGGCGGAGAAGAAGTGAGGCACGTAGATTATGCCGAGATCGAAAACGTACTTCTGGCATTGATCTACACTTTGAGAGACGACGCGGTCCGGATCATATCTTTCCGTCCCGCAAAAAGAAAGGAACGGAGGGCTTACAATGCCGCGATCAAAAATCGTTAGATATACCAGCAAAGAAATGGAGGATATGAGGCGCCGGGGTGAAGACCGCACCGATTGGGCGCGGGTCAAGGCGATGAAAGACAAGGATATCGTCATTGACGAAGACGCTCCGGAACCCACGGCGGAGCAGTGGGCCAAAGCCATCGTCACCGATCGCAGGCCCCCGAAGAAGAACATCACCCTGCGAATCGACCCGGAGATCATCGACTGGTTCAAGGCCAAGGGCAAGGGCTACCAGACGCGGATGAACGCCGTGCTGCGCGCCTACATCGGGCTGCAACGCAAGGGCAACCGGAAGGCGTCGTAGGGAGGCGCCTCCATCAGCATCCCTTTGTATCGCATCAAATCCGTCCTGCCGGTCCTGGTGCCGGAGATGACATACGACGGTATGGAGATCAGCGACGGGGCGATGGCATCCGAGGCCTATTTCACGATGGGGGAGATGTCCGATCCCGATCCCGCGGAACTTGCCCGCCTGCGCAAGGCGCTATTGGAATACTGCCGGCAGGACACCCTAGGACTCGTCCGGCTGCTGGAGAAGATGCGGACCATCTAAATTTTCGACAGTCCCCAACACCCCCATCCAGGTAACCCAGTCCGTACAGCTCTTGGGTGGCACCATCCCTGCAGTTTTATCTGGAACAGAAAAGCTCAATGGAATGAAAAGAATTAACTTGGCGAAACTGCACGGGGATTTCATTGGGTTCCTGAAGTGTGTGGTTAGGATACCGGACGATACTCGGACTCCCAATGTCCGGAAAAAATACCGGCAAAGAGCGCACGCATTCATCGCGTTTCAAGGAAACCGTGAAGTATTGACAGAGAACAGCCGTTTCGATAACCTCGAATCAGAGCATATCCCCCCTGTTTCCTCGGAGACAGGGCGCGAGGCCGTGCCGTTTGGTGCGGCCTCTGCTTTTTCCCCTCCCGCAAAATGTTGACCAACATCTACGTTGACGGATTCAATCTCTATTACGGTGCCCTGAAGGGGACCCCCTATAGGTGGTTGGATCTAAACCGGCTCTGCAGCTTGCTGCTTCCCAGGTTTACGATCAATCGGATCAAATACTTCACTGCCAGGGTCCGGGCGCGCCGTGACGATCCGGCTCAAGCCGGGAGACAGGCGATGTATTTCAGGGCACTTAGAACCCTTCCTGGTTTAGAGATTATATTTGGACATTTCCTGACCAATGTCGTCAGCATGCCGATGGCCGGATGCGAACCGGGAAATCAGAAGTATGTCAACGTCATAAAAACGGAGGAAAAGGGTTCTGACGTCAATCTGGCGGCACATTTGCTGTTCGATGGGTTTAAAGGCAATTATCAGGCGGCGGTGGTGATCACAAACGATTCGGATTTGTTGGAACCGATAAGGATAGTGAAAGAAGAGTTGAAGATGGTTATCGGGATCATGAATCCACATGCAGTGCCCAGCCGCGCGCTGATCAAACATGCTTCCTTCGTAAAACAAATTCGTCGTGGAGTGCTCTCGGTGAGCCAGTTCCCTTCGGAACTGCGTGACGATAAGGGGATCTTTCGTAAGCCTACGACCTGGTGATGTAGAATTCGAGCCCTGTTTCGACTGCTACGCGGAGCTGGTTCTGTCAAGAGACTCACGCAGATCCTGTTCACAGCCGAGTCTCCTCCGTCGGTCGGCGGGGCGTTCATATTCCTTGCTGGTTTTTCCGGCCCCGTTGATTTTCCAGTTTTTGCACATAAGGCATCCGGAGCGACGGTT
>DATEVI010000017.1:0-7173 GCA_035281865.1 Geobacteraceae bacterium
GAGAACTTTGCTGCGTACCTTTCCTGGGCATTAATTGAATCGAAGAGCCTGTTTGTTGAGTTAATGGTGGCGAAATCATTCTGGGCAATATCTTTTACGATTTTGTTAAGAGAATAAAGACCTGTGATTGAAAAGACAATAGCCGCCATGCTGAAAAATGCAATAGCGAGGTAGCTCGCTATGAGCTTTTGAATCAAGGTTAATCGTCTTGGGGGTAGTATTCTTTTCATTCTTGACCTTCGTGGATAATAACCTCTTGCGGCTTGTTCCGACGATAATTCTTGCTTCAAGAGTCCCGGCGCAGCATCTCATTGGACCTGATTGGATGCAGAGCGTTCTGGCGTGATGGAATAGGGCGGATAAAGAGACGTTTTTTTGCCCAAGGGTGAATGTGCGCTTGGTGTAATGTGGAAATCTTAAATTGTCGGCAGTCGGGTCTGCTAGAGCTTTGGTTTAAAATTATTAAATGTGATATGGGCAATAATTAAAGGGTTCCGCAAGGAATTTCGGTGAAATTATATACTTATTAATCGAATGATGGAAGCCATTTCTTGTTGCTGATGTAAATGTGATTTTGTAGAGTCTTTTGGCTGGATGCTCCCTTGCAATGAGTGTGGTTGATTCTCGTGATGTTGCGGTCATCGCAGAAAGACTGCATACACCATACAGCTCACGAAGAAAAAATTAAATTGCATTTTATGACTCTTTCCTATAGATTTAGCGCTTTAGCATAGTTCAATAAAGCATCCTCCTCAGGTAATTCCCATTTGGCAAAAGAAAAAACACTACAGAATTTACGCCGCACCATCGACGAAATAGATGAGAAGATACTCGATCTTCTCAACCAAAGAGCGTCGCTCGTCATCGAGGTGGGGCATGTGAAAAATGCTGAAAAGGGTGATTTTCATGTACCCAGCCGGGAGCGTGAGATATACGAGCGCCTGACGGCGAAGAACAGGGGACCGTTTCCAAACGAGGGTCTTAAGAGCGTTTTCCGGGAGATTATCTCAGCTTCCCTTGCTCTTGAGGCGCCGATGAAGGTAGCATTTTTCGGCCCGAAGGCCACCTTTACCCATATGGCCGCCATGCAGCACTTCGGTCTTTCAGCGGAACTCGTACCCCAGAAATCTATCCCGGCAGTCTTTGAGGAAGTAGAAAAGGGGAGAGCCCAGTACGGGGTGGTGCCCGTCGAAAATTCAACTGAGGGTATGGTTTCGCATACTCTGGACATGTTCATGGAGAGTGACCTCAAAATCAATGCAGAGGTGCTCCTCGAGATACACCATTACCTCCTTTCCCGTACCGGTCGGCTGGAGGATGTGAAAAAAGTCTATTCACACCCTCAGCCTATAGCGCAGTGCCGAGGCTGGCTGGCCGACAATCTTCCGAACGTCCCCGTAGTGGATGTGGCGTCCACAGCGGTTGCATCGCAAATTGCCGCCGAAGACTATTCGGCTGCGGCCATTGCCAGCGAACAGGCGGCTACTCTGTATGACCTCAAAGTAGTACAGGCCAGGATCGAAGATCAGGTCAACAATTTTACACGTTTTCTGGTCATCGGTAAGAAAGTGCCGGAGAAGGGCGGAGATGACAAGACGTCTCTGATGTTCTCAGTGAAGGATGAAGTCGGCATCCTGTACCGAATGCTGGAACCTTTTTCCAAAAGGGGAATAAATCTCAGCAAAATAGAGTCACGTCCCCTTAAAAGGAAAGCATGGGAATACATCTTCTTCCTTGATCTTGCCGGGCATATTTCCGATCCGACCGTTGCGGACGCAGTTAAGGAGTTGAAAGATTGTTGCCAGTTCGTTAAGATTCTCGGCTCATACCCACGAACGAAGTGAAAAGAGATCTTTCTCGCCATCTACCCGGCTTCATTTGATGCTTTCCGGAATCCAATATCATTAGAAAAGGTTATCATATCAGAAAAGGAGATGTGGCATGCCGCTAATTCATCGAATGGCGGTGGTTGGCGTTGGACTGATTGGAGGTTCGCTGGCCCGCGTTCTTCGAGAAAAAAACGGGGTTGAGGAGATTGTCGGCATTGGGAGAACTGAAAAAAATCTCCGTAAGGCTGTCGAGTTAGGCGTCATCGATTCCTATTGTCAGGATCCCCGTGAAGGGGTCAAAGGGGCTGACCTGGTATTTCTTGCAACCCCGGTATGCTCGATCACAAGAATAGTGGCTGACATAGCCCCTTTTCTCTCTCCCGGGTGCATAGTAACCGACGGCGGGAGCGTCAAGGGAATGATAGTTTCGGCGTGTGAATCTCTGATGCCTGAAGGAACTTTTTTTGTAGGCGCACATCCGATAGCCGGCACGGAAAAATCGGGTGTTGATGCTTCCTTCTCCACCCTTTACTCCGACAAGCGCTGCATTATAACACCGACGCCGGAAACCGATAAAGACGCCCTGGAAAAGGTTGTGAATATGTGGACGGTTGCCGGTTCTCAAGTTGTCCTCATGGACGCGGAAAAACACGACAGAATTGTGGCAGCAATCTCCCATTTGCCGCATATGGTGGCATATTCCCTGGTTAATGCAGTGGGGGGTTATGACCGCTATGATGAGAACATACTCAAATATTCGGCCGGAGGCTTCAGGGACTTCACTCGAATAGCTTCCTCGGATCCGATAATGTGGCGGGATATTGCTCTCTTGAACCGTGACGCGATCCTGGAGACGATGGATTTATACATCGAATGTTTTTCACAACTGCGCGCACTGGTGGAAAAAGAAGACGGCCCGGGCCTCGAAGATTTTTTTGCCAGATCGAAGCAAAGCCGGGATGCCATAATATAACCATGCGCCGGGAACCCGTCTGTAAATGTGCGCTATGGAAGCGTCCTTTCTGGTGGGTCCTATGCGGATCCGGTTTAAGACACTGAATTATGTCCCAGGATTTTAATTGTCCCTTTCGGAGATTTAATTGAAAAGCCATACCACGAGACTGGCAAAAGCTGTTCGAGGACAAATAACGGTTCCCGGTGACAAATCAATTTCCCACCGGGCCATAATGATGGGCTCCATTGCCCGCGGCACTTCGACTGTCCGCGGATTTCTCCGCGGAGAAGATAATATTGCCACCCTCAACGCCTTCCGCGCAATGGGAGTAGTCATCAGTGACGAGGGCGGACAAATTCTCATCGAAGGCAGGGGATTGCACGGTCTGGAGGAGCCGACAGATATCGTTGATTGCGGTAATTCCGGCACTTCAATGAGACTAATCACCGGGCTTCTTGCAGGGCAAAATTTCTTCTCCGTCCTGACCGGAGATCAATATCTGCGCAAAAGGCCGATGAAAAGGGTTCTTGACCCTTTGCGCAAGATGGGCGCCGAAATATTCGCGCGGGCCGGAGGGAATCTGGCTCCCCTGGCCATCAGCGGCAGAGAGCTCAAAGGTATATCATTCGAATCTCCGATATCCAGTGCACAGGTAAAATCGGCCGTTCTTCTCGCAGGATTATATGCTTCGGGAGAAACAAGGGTCATCGAGCCCCACCTTTCCAGGGATCACTCGGAACGAATGCTTCGTTATTTCGGTGCCGACCTCGAAATGCTGCCGAACGGCGCAGTGATACGCGGAGGGCGGGAATTGGACGGTAGGGATGTCGATGTGCCCGGTGACATCTCGTCCGCCGCCTTTTTCATTGTTGCGGCCCTCGTGACGCCGGATTCGGAACTCTTTATAAAGAATGTGGGGATCAATCCGACCAGGACGGGAATTCTCGACATTCTTTCGGCCATGGGTGCCTCACTGGAAATGGTGGATAAGCGTGAAATATCAGGCGAGCCGGTTGCGGACCTGCTTATAAAATCTTCCTCTCTGAAAGGAATTGAAATAGGGGGAGAACTGGTGCCGAGGGCGATAGATGAATTTCCCATCATATGTGTTGCAGCCGCCCTTGCGGAAGGAAAGACGGTTGTCAGGGACGCACGTGAACTTCGGGTCAAGGAAACCGACAGAATAGCGGCAATGGCGTGCAATCTGAGAAAGGCCGGGGTGCCGGTTACGGAGACCGATGACGGCATGGTAATTGAGGGGACAGGTCGATTACAGGGTTGTGTCGTAGACAGTTTCGGCGACCACCGGATTGCCATGTCCATGTTAGTTGGGGGCCTTGCAGCCAAAGAGGGTGTGACGGTTAATGATGTGGATTGTATAGGCACGTCATTTCCCAATTTTATCCAGTTGATCGAAAAGGTTGTGGCTCAATGAGCAGTGTTGCGGACAAGGTTTCCGCGAGAGAACCGATTATCGCAATCGACGGTCCCTCAGGTGCAGGAAAAAGTACTATCGCCAGGCTTCTCGCGGACCGTCTGGGATATCTGTATCTCGACACGGGGGCGATGTTTCGGGCTGTCGCCTTGATGGTGAAAAGAACAGGATTGTCAATGGATGACGAAAACGCCATGGCGGAAGCCTGCAGAAAGTTAGAGATTTCCTTTGCACGTTCCCATGATGGGAAATATCGGGTTTTCTCCAACGGCGAAGATGTTTCCGATGCCATACGTACCCCGGAAATAAGCCTGCTCACCTCTGAGATTTCGGCCAGAAAGGCGGTTCGCGACATCCTGCTGCAATTGCAAAGAAAAATTGGATCGACCGGAGGGGTCATTCTGGAAGGCAGAGACATCGGAACGGTGGTTTTCCCGGACGCCGACGTAAAATTTTTCCTTTCCGCCTCTGCGGAGGAAAGAGGGAAGAGACGCTTTCTAGAGTTGATTGCCAAGGGAGAAAAGACAACTCTGGAAAAAACCATTTCCGAAGTCGTTCAGCGCGATGCCCAGGACGAACAGCGTGAGCACGCACCTCTCAGAAAAGCGGAAGATGCTATCGTGGTCGACACGACAACCCTTTCGATCAAAGAGGTTCTTGCGCTGATGGAGGGCATTGTATTGGGAAAATCAGCTAAAGAGTCCTGTCGCACCTAACAATTGGGTGGTACAGCGATGTCGGTGATCCGTAAAACGGTACCGGGAAATTTGGAATGGATCACTTACCGGGCAATGGTCATACCCGATGTCCGGAGCATGATCCAAACGAGAGGATAAAGCGGTTTTGAAGATAATTCTCGCTAAACAGGCCGGTTTTTGCTTCGGTGTCAAAAGAGCCACCCAGATGGCCTTTGAAACTGCAAATAAAGGTGGAAAGACATTTACACTCGGGCCGATCATCCATTCGCCGCAAGTCGTGCAAAGACTGGAAGAAATGGGCGTCGGCGTATTGAACAGCGCTTCCGAACTCGATAACGGGGCGATAATTATTCGTTCCCACGGTGTCGCCTCCGAAGAACTTGAGGAGGCGATACGTAAGAACCTGGAGATTGTCGATGCCACATGCCCCTTCGTGAAGAAGGCGCAGGAGCATGTCAAGAGTCTTTCCCGAGCAGGTTATGACGTGGTGGTGGTTGGGGACGAAGATCATCCCGAGGTTCAGGGCATTGTTTCCTATGCCAGAGGCAAAGTATATGTGGTCGGTTCTGGAGAGGAAGCGGCAAAACTGGGGAAAATGGGCAAAATCGGCATTGTTGCCCAGACAACTCAGTCTTTTGAGAACCTGAAGAATGTTGTTCTCGAATGTTTGATGAAGGGAAGCGAGATCCGTGTTTTCAACACCATATGTGATGCAACGGCCGTTCGCCAGGAAGAAGCCAAAGAGCTTGCCAAAAAGGTTGATTGCATGATAGTTATTGGCGGATATAACAGCGCCAATACTCGGCGCCTTGCACAAGTATGTTCTGAACTCCAGCCGAAAACACATCACATAGAAACTGCCCAGCAACTGGACTACGAGTGGTTCAAAGGTGTGGAAACGGTCGGAGTAACAGCCGGAGCTTCAACGCCCAAATGGCTCATCGACGAAGTTACCGAGCGAATCGAGCTTCTCAATAAAGATAAAAAATAATTGAGTTTTCAAAGTTGTATGTTAGCATAGCGAAAGGACATTCTGAAAAGTCAGGGGGTAATAGTTTAATGGTGGATGAGAAAGAGATGACCAACAATGAGCCAATCGGCCGGATTAAGGATAATGACGATGAAATGGACCAGAACTCCATCCAGGAGTTTGAGGAACTGTTCGAGGAAAGTCTGCAGCAGCCTCGTGTAGGGGATATGGTAAAAGGGGTAGTTGTTCAGATTGACCCTGATTATGTTCTGGTAAACATTGGCTACAAATCTGAAGGGTGTATTCCTCTGAATGAGTTCCTCGATGAAAACGGAGAACTTACCGTAAAAGTCGGAGATGAAGTCAAAGTCCTGTTCGAGAGGAAAGAGAACGTCAAAGGTTACGTTGTGCTTTCACGGAAAAAGGCCGAAAAAGAAGCGGTTTGGGACAATATTGCCGAAATTGAAGAAAAGGGTGGTCTTGTCGAAGGCAAAATCACGGCCAATGTTAAAGGCGGGCTGACTGTAGATATAGGTATTCCGGCATTTCTGCCTGCATCGCAGGTTGATATAAGACCAGTCGGCAATCTGGACAAATTGATCGGGCAGACTTTTGAGTTCAAAATAGTGAAGTATAACAGGAAAAGAGGAAATATCGTTCTGTCCAGAAGGGTTTTTCTGGAAGAGGAGAGGGATAAGAAAAGGTCTGAGACCCTGGCAAATCTCTCCGAAGGTCAGATTGTCGATGGAATCGTAAAAAATATAACCGACTATGGTGCCTTTGTCGACCTGGGCGGAATTGACGGCTTGCTCCACATTGCGGACATGTCATGGGGCAAGTTGAATCATCCCTCGGAAATAATCAAGAACGGCGATGCCTTGAAAGTCAATGTGTTGAAATATGACAAGGAAAAAGGAAAGATTTCGTTGGGGCTCAAGCAGACAAAGCCGGATCCGTGGCTGGATGTCGAGTCCAAATATTCGGCTGGCGACAGAGTCCAGGGGAAAGTTGTAAGCCTTACCGATTACGGTGCATTCATCTCCGTTGTAGAGGGCGTGGAAGGTCTGGTGCATGTCTCGGAAATGTCATGGACGAAAAGAGTGCGACACCCCTCCGAGTTACTCAAGGTTGGTGACCAGGTCGAGGCAGAGGTCCTGGCCGTTGACGTTGCGAGCAGGCGCATATCATTGGGGCTCAAGCAGGTGCAGGTCAATCCGTGGTCCATCATAGGAGATAAATACCCTGTCGGAACCAAAATCGAAGGCCAGATCAAAAATGTTACCGAC
>DATEVI010000018.1:0-5362 GCA_035281865.1 Geobacteraceae bacterium
ACTCTGCTCCTTCCGCCAACGACGATCCAGTTCCCGCCGCTCACGACGTTTCATCCCCTTCTGTTCTATCCTACGCAATACCTTACAAAAACCAGAATCTCCTTCCAATTTCCGCAAATCATCCACACAATCACCGCCCGCAAGATTTGTTAAGATCAAGGACAACAACGTCTGCCTATCCGTCCAACTCTGCTGCTTGATGTGCAAATGCCTCTCAATGCTCTCGTTTAGCCCCATCACCGACACCAAATCCAAATAAACCGGCAATCCTGCCAGACCCGTCATCCCCGTATCTCTTTTCTCTTCAGCAATTCTCGGTGAATTTTGTTTGTTGCTATTAATAGGGGTTTCGGTCAAATCCCAAGAATATTTTTCGCGAAGATTCGCCCCTGCTCCTCCCCCATAACTGCCTAAATATCTAATATCATTTATAAAAATAAAACTAGATTTCCCCTTTTGGATACTGTATATAATTCAACAGGTTATAAAATACTTCCCATTCTAGGGGAAACGGATAGTGCACATAAAAAAGCATCTGAGCTTCACCGCCTTGAAGAATACAATGGCTGAATGCTTCCGGAAGATCAGAGATACCCGCCAGGTTGCAAAGGTTGAGCATTGCCTGCACGATATCTTGATGAGCGGCTTTGCCATGATGTTTTTCCAGGATCCTTCCATACTGAGCTTCCAACGGAGATTGCAGGAACATACTCAGCGCAACAACCTTTCCACCGTCTTCGGCATTGGCTCTATCCCGAAAGAAACGCAAATGCGAGATATTATCGATGGTATCCCAACGGAGGAACTTAAGAGTATTTTCCCAGCCTTTCTCAGTGAATTACAACGTGGTCGGCAGCTTTCCCAATATCAGCTTTTCAACGGAAAATATCTCGTTGCCTTGGATGGTTCCGAATATTTTTCTTCCCATGCCATCGGCTGTCCGCAATGTTTGAAAAAAGAAGCGGCCAAAGGGTCTGTCCGCTATCATCACCAAATTCTTCAGGCCGTTATCGTTCACCCGGACTGTCGCCAGGTGCTGCCCTTTTTTCCAGAGCCTATCCAAAACAGCGATGGGACGGATAAGCAAGACTGTGAGATTAATGCCGGGAAACGAATCCTGGAAAAGATCCGCAAAGCACACCCCAAACTGCCCATCATTATCACCGCTGATGACCTTTACTCAAAACAGCCTTTTATCGATTCGCTGAAGGACAATGGCATGTCCTTTATCCTCACGGCAAAGCCTTCCGACCACAAGATTCTCTTCGAGTGGGTCGAAGAGCTCACCCGTATGGGCGGCGAAGGTCATCTCGAAATAATCGATAAAAAAGGGAAATGCCACAAGTATCACTGGGTGAATGACGTCCCGCTTAATGGCACAAAGAACGCCGGGCAAGTCAATTTTTTCCAATATTGGATTATAGACGGGGAAAAGACAACCTATCATAATAGCTGGGTTACGGACATTGCCGTTGACCGGAACAATGTCATTATGTTGGTGAGAGCCGGCCGTGCTCGCTGGAAAATCGAAAATGAAACCTTTAACACCTTGAAAAACCAAGGTTATCACATTGAGCATAACTATGGGCACGGCAAACAGTATCTTTCCATGAACTTTTTTGTCCTTAATCTCCTTGCCTTTTATATCCATCAAATCCTCGAACTTTGTGACCTTGCATACCAGAGGTGTCGGAGAAAGTTCTCCTCCCGAAAAGAGTACTGGAACCAGTTGCGCTGCACCTTTCGGATTATCCTGTTCAGAAATCTTTACCATCTGCTCGACTATATCTTTGACCCACCTATGCTCAGGGCGCCATGAGTTGTCTGGCGCGCAATCCGATCCTTGCTTCCTACCTCTTTCCCACGATATCTGAATCGTAAGGCACTTCTGCGCCTTCTTTCTGCAAAACATAGCTCCTTAACGTTCAATCCAAACTCTTATCGCCAAAGATTACCTCTATGGCTGCCATTTTCCCCTCACTTCCTGCGTCGAAAAACAACCCCCTAACAAAAAATCCAACGATAAACGATTCTTCATCCCTTCACCGAGGATTGCTGTTTTCTCTTCTTCGTACTTGAAAGGTAGAACTCCTTGTGCCATAATACTTTCACCTCGTTGATGATAGATTGTTTATCCAAAATTACTCTATCACCTTGATTTATCAAGATCAACGAGGTTTTCTATTTTTTTTGATGGTGGATTAAGGAATCCCCAGCTCCAGCATCAAGGCGGAGAGTTCTTTGATTCTGTCTCTAAGCTCCGCCGCCTTCTCGAATTCGAGTTCTTTTGCCGCCCCTTTCATCTCTTCCTTCAGTCCCCTGATTATTTCCGGGAGCTCTTTCTCGGAGCCATAGGCCTCTGTTTTTTCTTCCACCTTGGGCAGTGTCAAGTAATCAGCCTCATAGACGGAGGAGAGAATGTTATGGATCGACTTCTTTATGCTTTCCGGCGTGATGTTGTTTTCTTCATTGTAGCGGACCTGGACTTTTCTTCGCCTCTCCGTTTCCCCGATGCACGCCGCTATGGAACGGGTGATCTTGTCGGCGTACATGATCACCTGCCCGGATACGTTCCTTGCCGCCCGCCCGCTCGTCTGGATCAGGGAACGCTCCGAACGGAGAAACCCTTCCTTGTCTGCGTCCAAGATCGCCACAAGCGACACCTCCGGTATGTCCAGCCCTTCACGGAGGAGGTTGACGCCGATCAAGGCGTCGAATTTTCCCATCCTCAGATCACGGATTATATCGACCCTCTCCAGCGTGTGGATGTCGGAATGGAGATATCTCACCCTGACCCCCAGCCCTTCGTAGTACGAGGCGAGATTTTCCGCCATTCTCTTGGTCAAAGTCGTGACCAGCACACGCTCTCCCACCCTTTCCCTTTCCCGGATTTCGCCTAACAGGTCATCCACCTGTCCCTCTACCGGCCTCACCACAATCTGCGGATCCATTAGCCCGGTGGGACGGATGATCTGTTCCACCACCCTTCCTGCGGCTTTGTTAATTTCGTAGGCCGCCGGGGTAGCGGAGACGTAAATCCTTCGGTTGGGCATGCTCTCGTATTCTTCAAACCTGAGGGGCCGGTTGTCCAGGGCGGAGGGAAGGCGAAAGCCGTAATTAACCAGAGTTTCCTTTCGCGACCTGTCTCCCCGGTACATCCCGTTGAGCTGGGGGATCGTGGCATGGCTTTCGTCAATGATGACGAGGGCGTCGGCAGAGAGGTATTCCATGAGAGTGGGCGGCGGTTCCCCCGGCTTCCGGCCCGTTAAGTGGCGGGAATAGTTTTCAATGCCCTGACAATAGCCCATTTCTTCCATCATTTCCAGGTCAAACCGGGTGCGCTGTTCCAGCCGCTGGGCTTCGACGAGCTTGTTCATTTCCTGGAGCTCCCGGAGACGCGGCCCCAGTTCCTCCCGGATGGCGGCAATGGCTCTTTGCAGGTTATTCTTTGTCGTCACATAGTGACTGCCGGGATAGATGGATATTTTCGACGCACTTCCGAGTTTTTTTCCTCTCAATGGGTCAACAAAGAAGATGGCCTCTATCTGATCTCCGAAAAATTCCACCCGTACGGCTTTTTCCTCTTCGTAGGGAGGGAAAATCTCCACGATGTCGCCGCGGACGCGAAAAGTCCCGCGGTGAAAGTCAATATCGTTGCGTTCATACTGGACTTCTATCAAACGGCGCAGCATGTCATCCCTCGCCAGATTCATTCCCACTTCGAGGGTAAGCAACATGCCCTGGTAGGCTTCGGGTGAACCGAGTCCGTAGATGCAGGAGACGCTGGCCACGATTATGACGTCCCGGCGCTCTAAGAGGGAACGTGTAGCGCTGTGGCGGAGCTTGTCGATCTCATCGTTTATGGCGGAATCTTTTTCGATGTACGTATCTGTACTGGGGATGTAAGCCTCGGGCTGGTAATAGTCGTAGTAACTAACGAAATACTCCACGGCGTTTTCCGGGAAAAGCAATTTGAACTCGCCGTAGAGTTGAGCGGCCAGGGTCTTATTGTGAGCGATAACCAGGGCCGGCCGTTGGACCGTCTGGATGACATTGGCGATGGTAAAGGTCTTTCCCGAACCGGTTACGCCAAGCAGCACCTGATGTTCTGCCCCTGCTTCTATTCCCTCGGCCAGTTTTTCAATGGCCTGAGGCTGGTCGCCCTTCGGCTCAAATTCGGTGGCAATCTTAAATTCTTGCATAATTAGCGATTTACGCTAAACATAAATAATCCTCTTGTCAAGTCTTTCTGACATTATTTCATTGACATACAAGACAGTCTTTCTTATACTCCGTCCACGAAAAAGGAAGCTCTTATCAAAATCAAACAAATCGGGGATATCTATTATGGAGGTATTCAGAGAAATATGAAGGCGAGAGGTGTTTTAATTATATTGATAATTATTTTTATAAGTAAAAATGCTTTTTGTTTCGATGTTTCCTCATTCAATCCTATTGGTAACAGTCTCAAGGGAATAAAGAAAAATATACCGAATCTTGATATTAAAGGATTTCTTGAGAATGAAACAGATCTAAATCTTCATGAGCGCAGCTATGAGACCCAGAAGATAGAATGGCTGGCCGAGGTGGATTTGAGGTATAAGCTTTCAGATAATAAAAAGATAGTAAATATTTATAATTATTTATATGATTCATCGTTTGACTGGGATTCAAAAAGTGAATTTTCTTCAGCAACGGAAAAGAAATTAGAGCGTTATCATACTGAGAAAAGGATATTAAGGGAACTGTATCTTGACTGGGCGCTTAATAATTGGAAACTTATTTTAGGAAAACAGCAGGTTGCCTGGGGAAAGGTTGATGGAAGGAAGGTCCTTGATATGTTACATCCAGAGGACTTTAGAGAGGGGCCCTGGGATGCTTCCATGGATGATTGGCGGTATACAAGAATTCCATTATGGATGGCAAATATTTCATGGATCGGGGAACTATACAATTTTCAATTTTTATGGATTCCTGATTTCGAGGAGAGTCCTTTAATTCCTGAAGAATGGATATGGGGGTTTAAGCGCCGGCCAAATCCATCGATTAATACAAAAATACTGGATAGTATTAAGCCCGATGAGGGTAGCCTGGAAGATCATCAGATCGCCGTAAAATTTGGATTTGAAAGGAAAGAATGGGATGTTGCATTCGTTTATTTTTACGGGTGGAGCAGTAACCCTGTCTTTTTTAGAAAGGATGTTATCATGCCCTCTAAACAAACGGATCCGGCAACCCTTGTTCTTGAGCCACGATATGAACGCGTACATAGATTTGGCTTGACCCTTGACAAGTCGTTCTCCTTCTTAGGACATGACTGGGTGGGGAGAATAGAGTCTCTTTACAAAAAAAATGACTATAT
>DATEVI010000019.1:0-4014 GCA_035281865.1 Geobacteraceae bacterium
AGCATTGCCTCCTCGATTTCCTTGACGAACAACCCCTTGCCTCCAACTCGCGCCAGGGGCACGTCCAGAATTTTGTCCCCCGTCGTTTTTATCTTGACCAGGGAAACCTCTATCCCATGGTACCGCTTTTCCAGTTCGGCCTTCACCCATTCGGCCTGCCACAGTGCCAGCCGACTGGCGCGGGTACCTATTTTTATATGCTTTAACATGGTTTATCAGGTCTCCCAGAAGAAAATTATACTTTCGGACGCACTCGGCGGGCAAAAGGAAAAATTCGTTGTCTTTCCCCATTGCTATTAGCCTTTTGCCCTTTGCCTGTATTTTATTCTTCCGACTCCCCTGCCTCCCTTGTGTCCTGAATGTCTGTTTTCAGATCAAACAATTGACGGAGTGCATCGACGTACAGGTCGCTCCTGTTTCCCTGTCTGTTCTGCTTCAGGATGCTGATAGGGCTGTGCAGGAGTTTGCCGATAATGGCGTCGGTCAGCGCCTCGAGCCGCTTTTGATCTTCGGGGCGCAGGTCTCTCCAGCCCGCCATCGTCCTCGCGAGTTCGGACTTGCTGACCTCTTCGAAACGGGAGCGAAGGGCGACAATAGTCGGAGTGACTTCGAGAGCGGAGAGCCACGAGAAAAACTGGCCGATTTCCTGGTTGACTATTTCCTCAGCTTTTTCGGCTTCAATGGCCCTCTGGCGACGATTGAATTCCACGATACCCTGCAGGTCGTCGGTATTGTAAAGATAGACGTTTTCAAGTTCGTTGACCTTCGGATCGATATCTCTGGGCACTGCTATGTCTATGAAGAACATCGGCTTCATTTTGCGGCGACGAATTACCTCCGCAACCTGTTTCGGTTTAATGATGTGCTGGGGCGCGCCGGTTGAAGTGAGGACTATGTCCGCCTTGTGCAGATGGTCGAACATATCCTCGAAAACGACCGCCTTGCCGCCGAACTCCTCGGCCAGTTTTTCACCGCGTTCAAAGGTTCGGTTGACTACGAGAGCACCTTGGACGCCATTGTTGATGAAATGCTTGGCCGCCAGCTCTCCCATCTCGCCGGCTCCGATCAGCATGACTGTCTTGTCTGAAAGGTCGTCGAATATCTTTTTCGCCAGTTCCACCGCCGCAAATGCCACGGAAACGGCAGAAGAAGCAATGTGCGTTTCGGTCCGCACCCGCTTCGCGACGGAAAACGCTTTGTGCAGAAAGCGGTTCAGGATGATTCCGGACGTCTGGTACTCCGCGGCGTAACCATAGGCGCTCTTCACCTGGCCGAGTATCTGGGGTTCACCCATCACCATGGAATCAAGACTCGCCGCAACGCGGAAGACGTGGCGAATGGCTTCTTCTCCGTGCAATCCATAAAGGTGCTGATCCAGCATGTCGAAGGGGACATTGTGGTGATCGGCAAGGAACCTCTTTATCCGCCCTATGCCGCCGGCGATGTCACGGGTTGCGGCATACACCTCGACTCTATTGCAGGTGGACAGAATAACCGCCTCGGTGATATCCCGCAGAGAGACAAGCTCCCGGAGCGGCTCCTCAATCCAGGTCGGGGCAAAAGCGACTTTTTCTCTTATTTCCAGCGGGGCTGTTTTGTGTGAAAGCCCCACGACGACGATATTCATAGGCCCGATTTCTCTATCCAAAGGCAAGTTCAGTGATCGAGGTTTTCAAATTCTTAATCAGCGGGTCCTGCATCAGTTGTAACTGTGTAATCCCGGAAGCAAAAGATTAACTCCCAGGAAGGTGAAGAGAAGGATGAAAAATCCGGCGACGGCAAAGATGGCCGCCCTTCTTCCCCGCCATCCGATGGTCAGTCTGCCGTGCAGCAGGGCGGCATAGACGAACCAGGTAATGAGAGACCAGGTTTCCTTGGGGTCCCAACTCCAGTACGCTCCCCAGGCCGTTTCGGCCCATATCGCCCCGGATATTATGGCTAACGTCAAAAGAGGAAATCCGAGCGTCAAACAACGGTAATTTATGTCATCAAGGGTGTCAAGGGAAGGCAGCTTGCGGTAAAGGGCCCCCAGTTGCTTACTCTTGAGAAAGTGCTCTTGAATGAGATACATTATCCCTGCGCAGAAAGCGACCGTAAAGGCAGCATAGCCGAAGAAGGCTACCGTGGTATGAACCACGAGCCAGCGACTCTTGAGCGCCGGCGCCAGCGGCAGGATGGATGTCGGGAAGACGCTGGATGCCATCATCATGAGCAGGGCCACCGGAAGCACGAATGAGCCGAGAATTATCGAACGATATCTCCTCTCAAAGGCTATATACAGCCCGACGATCGCCAGACTGAAAAAGGAAAGGGATTCATGGAGATTGGTTATCGGCGTATACCCCGCCTCCAAGTAGCGGGACACAGTAAAAATGCAATGGACCGTGAATCCGGCAACAACTGTCCATTGGCAAATTTTCCCCGCAGTTTCGCCCGGTCTTGCCAGGTAATAAAGGTACAGAAGTGAAGCTGCGCCATAGAGACCCAGCGTGCTGTAAAAGAGAAATGCATTCATGCGGGGTTCTTTATTTCCTCCCACAACTTGTCCAGTGTGAATTCCGAACCGAAAATCTCCCGGATGAGGCAGTCAATCTCATTAAAAGACTTGTTTTTTATCAGCTCAGGCAGGTTGTATGAAACGAGCCTGTTAAAAAGCTGTTTATTATATTGACTGCCTCGATTTTCTGTCAACAGCTTTTGCCGTATGGCTCCCAGTAGGCGGAGAGTCGTGGCGTATTCCATACCGAAACATTCTTCCAGTTCTTCCCGGATTTTTCTTGCCAGGGCGGGGCTCTTCCCTCCAGTGGAGACGGTTATGAGAAGGTCTCCCCTGGAAATAGTCGCCGGAGAAATGAAGGTGCTCATTTCGGGGCAGTCCGCGATGTTCACCGGTATACCGCGTGATGCCGCTTCCGCTGCTATGGCCAGGTTTACCTCATGTCGGTCGGTTGCGGCAAACACGAGGAAGGCCTCTGCCAGGTCTCCTTCCCGGTACTCCCTGCTCTGATGTTCTATCCGGCCTTCGGCGGCAAGTCTTTTTATGCCGTGAGACGATTCCGGGGAGACTACCCTTACTTTTGCCCCCGCCTGGAGAAGTGACAGGCACTTGCGTTCCGCGACCTTACCCCCGCCGAAAACGACTGCGGTCCTGTTCCGGATATCGAGGTGTAGGGAAAAATATTTCATGCAGGTCTTTCCGATCCTTGCATACGTATCACAGTAGCTGTTTCCTTCGGGAAAACATTGGGTCATCCGCTTCGAAGTTCTTTTCAAGATGCCTTTTGATGCGGGTTTTCCGCAATGTTGTTTCATTCTAGCGGAATAAAAGTTATGAGGCAATTATTCCTTGATTTTTTCATTGTCTTGATTATAGTCATTAGTACGACCGCGAAGATACAAGAACAGACAAGAGGAGAAACATTATGGCCAGTGAAAAAGTACTTGCTTTTGGTGACGGCAATTTTGAAACCGAAGTTATCCAATCGGGAACGCCCGTTCTTGTTGATTTCTGGGCTCCATGGTGTGCCCCGTGCAAGGCCATTGCGCCAGTTGTTGATGCCCTTGCGGAAGAGTATGACGGCAAGATAAAAGTGGGCAAGATGAATGTTGACGACAATCCTGCGACGCCGGGCAAGTTCGGAGTGCGGGGCATTCCGACCATAATTCTTTTCAAGGACGGCAAAGTCATGGATCAGGTTGTCGGCGCGGTCCCCAAGGCGCAACTCGAAGCTCTCATAAAAAAAGCTCTGTGACTATTAAAGGTGAACAAATGATGAATGTTTTGAAACAATGCAAAATTCTTCCGGCAATCCTTATGGCAATATCGCTGGCCTTGCCGGCCACGTCGTTTGCCCTTCCCAAGAAAGGCAAACCGGCACCGCCCTTCCAGGTGGTCTCAACGTCGGGACAGAAGCTTTCATTGGCGGGCTACAAGGGTTCCGTGCTTGTTATCGAGTTTTTCGCGACATGGTGTGGAGGCTGCAAGCAATCGATACCCCACCTGGCAAACCTCCA
>DATEVI010000020.1:0-3373 GCA_035281865.1 Geobacteraceae bacterium
CTCTTTGATGTATTTTTCGTAACCGTGCCCGGCGGGATCGTAGAATTTCCGGTCCTTGATCTCGTCCGGAAGGTATTCCTGCGGAACGTATCCGTTCCTGAAGTCGTGGGCGTACCTGTAACCCTTGCCGTATCCCAGGTCTTTCATGAGTCCGGTCGGTGCATTTCTGATGTGCATCGGCACCGGAAGTGCCCCGCTTTTCCGTACTTCCCTGAGCGCCTCGTCTATTCCCGCATAAGAGGCGTTGGATTTGTGGGCAGTCGCCAGGTATGTTGCCGCTTGGCCCATGATGATTCTGCCTTCGGGCAGTCCCACCAGTTGAAACCCCTGGAGAGCCGCCACCGCCACCTGCAGTGCCCGCGGATCGGCGTTGCCGATGTCTTCCGAGGCAAGTATTACCATGCGGCGCAGTATGAAGATCGGGTCTTCGCCCGCTTCCAGCATCCGCGCAAGCCAATACAGGGCGCCGTCCGGATCGCTGCCTCGCATGGATTTTATGAAGGCGGAGATTACGTTGTAATGCTCCTCGCCTCCCTTGTCGTACAGGAGAGGTTTTTTCTGTACCGCTTCCCGCACGGTATCGAGGTCGATGACGCCGCCTTTTGCCAGCTTTGCCGCCGTCTCCATGGTATTCAGGGCGATCCTGGCATCCCCGCTCGCCTGTTCGGCTATGAAAGAAAGGGTGTCTTCGCCCGGGGTGAGAGAGAGTTCGCCGAGGCCGCGTTCCCTATCTTCAAGGGCTGCGGTGAGTATTTTCTCGATCTCTTCGCTTTTCAGTGGATAGAGTACCACTACCTTGCATCGGGACAGAAGGGGCGCGATCACCTCGAAGGAAGGGTTTTCGGTAGTTGCCCCGATAACGGTGACGACCCCCTTTTCCACGTAAGGGAGAAAGGCGTCCTGCTGCGCCTTGTTGAAACGGTGAATTTCATCGATGAACAGAATGGTCTTTCTGCCGTGGTATTTCCGTTCATCTTCCGCCTCTTTAATTACTTCCCGTATGTCCTTGACGCCCGAAAGTATCGCGGAGAAGAAAATGAAATGTGATTTGGTGTGATTGGCGACGATACGGGCAAGGGTCGTTTTACCCGAACCGGGGGGGCCCCACAGGATGAGTGAGGTCACCTGGTCGGACTCGATTAGTCTGCGAAGCAGTTTCCCTTCTCCCAGGAGATGATCCTGGCCCATGAATTCCTCAAGCGTTGCCGGTCGCATTCTTTCCGCCAGGGGGGCCTGCTTGCGGCTTTCGCCATCAGCCTTGGCCTGAAAGAGTTCCATTGGACGTTCCATTGTTGTTTTTCCTGTGGTTGTTCGTTACCGGTTTGGCGTCCCATATCTCGGATGCGTATTCGGCTATGGTGCGGTCGCTGGAAAATCTGCCCATCCCCGCGGTATTGAGAATGCATCTACGGGTCCATTCGTCGGGGTCCGAGAAAAGTCTGCCGGCCTCCTCGTGACATGCCCGATAGGAGTCGAAATCCGCAAGAACGAAGTACCGGTCGCCCCGGTCGAGTAAAGATTCGACCAGTGGTTTGAAGAGGTCCGGCGCATTCGGGGAGAAGACACCAGCGGCGAGCATGTCCAGCGCCTTTTTCAGTGCGGAATTCCGGTTGTAGATTTCCCTCGGGTTGTATCCCAGTTGTCTAAGGTCGGCGACTTCTTCGGCCGTCATGCCGAAAAGCAGAAAATTCTCCCGGCCTACCTCCTCCAAGATCTCGATGTTGGCTCCATCGAGTGTGCCGATGGTAAGCGCCCCGTTCAATGCAAACTTCATATTTCCAGTTCCGGAAGCCTCGGTTCCGGCGGTCGATATCTGCTCGGACAGGTCCGCCGCCGGAATGATCTTTTCGGCCAGGGAGACGTTATAATTGGCGAGAAATACCACTTTCAGTCTGTCGCGGGTGTCGAGGTCATTGTTTACCACGTCGGCGATAGCGTTGATCAGCCTGATGACAAGTTTCGCGAGAAAATAGGAAGGCGCGGCCTTGCCGCCGAAGATGAATGTCCTCGGCACAAAATCCCGTGACGGATCCTCCTTCAGGCGGTTGTACAGGGTTATGATGTGCAGCGCATTCAACACCTGCCTCTTGTACTCATGGATCCGCTTTATCTGGCAGTCGAAGATGGAGTCGAGCGGGACTTCTATGCCGTCATGTCTCGCAATGTACTCCGCAAGCTTCGTTTTGTTCTCCCTCTTGACCCGTCGCCACTCTGCGACGAACTCGCCGTTTTCCACCAGGGGCCTGAGCTTTTGCAGTTCATCGAGATTTGTTATCCATCCGTCGCCGATATAACGGGAAATCAGTCCCGCCAGCCCCGGGTTCGCCTGTTTGAGCCACCTTCTCTGGGTTATTCCGTTGGTCTTGTTGTTGAATCTTTCGGGATACATTTCGTAGAAATCGCGGAATACCTGCTCCTTGAGGATTTCCGTGTGGAGCTTCGACACGCCGTTGACCGAATGGCTGCCGATGACGGCGAGATGTGCCATTCTCACCTTCTGTTCAGGCCCTTCTTCAATGACGGACATGCGCATGAGGCGCTGCGTGTCGCCTGGAAAGCGTTTCTTCACCTCTTCAAGAAAACGTTCGTTTATCTCAAATATTATCTGCAGGTGATGGGGAAGGATCCTGCCCAGCAGCCACACCGGCCAGGTTTCCAGGGCCTCAGGAAGGATGGTGTGATTCGTATAGGCAAAGGTTCGGACGGTTATGTCCCAAGCCTCCTGCCAGTCGAGCCGGTCGTGGGACAGAAGGATGCGCATCAGTTCGGGAATGGCAAGGGTGGGATGGGTGTCGTTAAGCTGTATGGCGGCTTTTTCGGGAAGAAGGCTCGGGTCCTTGTGGATCTTTCTGAACCGGTAGAGAATGTCCTGGACGGTTGTGGAGGCAAGGAAATACTCCTGTTTCAGGCGGAGTTCCCTCCCTTCAACGATATCATCGGCCGGATAGAGTACCTTGGAGATATTCTCCGTCAGCATCTTTTTCTGCACGGCTTCGATATATTTCCCCTCGATGAAGAAGTGCAGGTCGAATTCACGGGTTGCCTTGGCGCTCCACAGGCGTATGGTGTTGACGATGTCGTTGCCGTAACCGGGGACCGGCAGGTCGTAGGCCATTGCCATAACGTCGTCGGTGTCCACCCAGTACTTCAACTCCTCGCCGTTTTCTTCTTTTCTGGTGATTACCTTTCCGTAAAATTTCACCAGATGCAGGTGCTCCGGGCGGCTGAATTCCCACGGGTTACCGTAACGCAGCCAGTTGTCGGGAGTTTCTATCTGTCCCCCGTCCAGGATCTTCTGCTGGAATATGCCGTACTCGTAGCGGATGCCGTAACCATAGGCGGGAATAGACATGGTTGCCAGCGAATCGAGAAA
>DATEVI010000021.1:0-2818 GCA_035281865.1 Geobacteraceae bacterium
TCAATGGTCCGGGCTTTAGCAGGATGTTGTCCGTTATCCCGATTTTGCCGAGATCATGCATTGGGCTCGCAAAAGTAATGTTTTCGACGAAATCCGTTGGCATATTCAGAGCACTGGCAATTCTGTTCGCGTAAAGCCCAATGCGTGAGATGTGAGAGCCTGTATCGGTATCCCTGAATTCCGCAACTGCCGTCAACCGTTCTATTATCTCGACGCTGATGTTTTTGACCATGCGCAGCGCATCTGCAAGCTCCCGGGTCCTTTTGTCGACCGTATCCTTCAGCATGTATTTATAGTTTTTTTCTATCTGGATAAGCCTGTTGTACTTAACTCCCTTTTCTATGCAGTGAAGGAGGTAGGTGGGCTTGTACGGTTTAATGATAAAATCGAAGGCACCCTTTTTTAAAGCCTCCACCGCTATCTCAAGTTCGGCATATGCCGTCATCAGGATCACGGGAATATCCGGATTCAGGTTGTGAATTATCTCAAGAAGTTCGATCCCGGTAATAACGGGCATTTTGATGTCCGTCAACACCGTGTCTACTCCGGTTTGCTGGAGATTGACCATCGCCTCCTCGGCGTTTCGACATGAAACAACGTCGTAGCCGCACTGAGTGAGTAATGCAGTCACCGACTCGAGAACGTAGGAGTCATCGTCAACTACGAGGATGGTATCTTTTTTTTCACGATTCATGAGGTCAATACCTTGGAAGTGTTACTCTGCCAAATCCACATACTCGTGGGGCATGAACGAGGATTAGCTGTCCCATCGTCAAAATCAGCCCAATTTCGGCAAGTATTTCGATAAAATAAGTCCCTTAAATTTCTTCGGCAAAAGAGTGAAAAAGTTGAGTTATAAATGCATAAAAAATTTATTGATCAAATAAATTCCCGTTGTCTCTTGAGGGGTCAGAGACAGGACTGATGTAATTTGAAATCATGGAAACAGCTTCGCTGCAAATTTGCCGAGGAATAACTCCATCTTTTTGATATCGTCCAAATCCTTGAATTCGCGATAGCCATCCACCGTATCCGGGTCGAGACCCCGATAAAACCGGGGATGATCTGCCTTCAGGCCGAGCAAGGTCTTGTTCGTTGCGTAGCTTAAGGAGTGGTTTTCTGCGTCCTGCCCTTGCAAGGTTTTCCTTAACGAAAGAATTACGCTTCGGCCAACCTGGAACAGTCTCTTGAGTTGTTCCTTTTTAAGGATCTCGACCGCCTTGGCTTCGTTTTCTCCGCAGAGGAACTCAAGGGCAATATTCAGGTATCCGTGAACGCGTTCGAAAACCGCCTGCACTTCTTCACCATCGGACGGGGCTCGTCCTTCGGCTGCAATTGCATTGTTGATCAGGCAGTTGAATTCAAGTTGCAACTCATCCGACTCAGCGGCACAAAGCGCCCTTTTCAGCAACGAATCTCCGTAGAGCCGCAGAGGAAAGTCAGGATTTCTTTCTCCGGATCCTGCATAGAGCTTTTTTTCTTCCGTCGGAGTGTATGTGGCGGGATCGACATAGGCAAATATTGAAATAGCGTCTTCATAAGCGGGAAAACCAAGATCTGCAAGTCTGCCTGTCCTGAATTGGTAACTCAGTTCTTCGATTTCTCGCGGAATTTCGGCCCGCACGTTTTCCATCAGGGAAGTGTAGAGGGGATGATTGTTGCGGTAAATGATATCGATGAATCTGCCGATAAGCGATGAGTGACCGGCATCCTTGAAGCTGATGAAATATGAGTCATCAAAGGTGTGGTCCCATTCGACCTCCCTTTCTTCTCTTGTAGCTGGATCATCGACTACTGCCCTGACCGAAATGGTTTTCATGAGGCAAAGAGTCAAGAACTCCATGTCAAGGTATTGCAAGAGATCGGTAATTTTTTTATCTCCGCCTTCCAGTACATAGGCAAGCCACTCCAGAAATTTTGCCGTGGAAAATTCAAATTTTTCCCAGCATTCCATGTCAAGGAAAAACAATTGCTGCTCCGGCCGGCACAATTCAAGCAGTTCAAGCGCATCGCTCTCGCCGATGTCTTTGATAAGCCAGTAGACTTCCTGCGGGCCGAGGGCATCAACGACTTTTCGTGCCTCGGGGTCGGAAATGATTCTGTCCATCCTTTCCTTTGGCGGCAATGCGCGGATGGTAATCAATTTTTGAGCAAGGGGGAGATACTTGACTGTCGCGGCAGGGGAAGTTTCCCCAGCTTTCGAGATTGAAGAGCCGTTGTTTTCATCATTTGTTACGTGCATATCAATTAACCTTTTGCAGACATATTGAAACTGCTATCTTTTTCCGGTCTTGGCGGAAGTTTTTCTTGTGATTCCCAGTGCTTTTCTGTAGCCGCAATCGTCGTGAAGCCAGTTAAGCTCTTTTACCAATGATTCCGTCAATTGGATGCATTCGGGATATATTTCGAAACGTCTGTTATAAATCTTGCAATTTCTTGTCGTTACATCCAGATATCGGCAGGGAATGGCGGTAAAGAAGATAGTGCCGCATTCGTCCTCGATCTTTTCAAAGCAGCATAAACCGCACCGCTTGCAGAGACCTTCCCATTCCATCAGATTATTCTCGTCCCTATCCATCGTCAGAGGATACCCAATATGGCACACCGATGTCAATGTCCAGCATGCGTCGTAATTCTTTTTCTTTATTAATTGCCTTGTAGTATTATGCCAGGGGATGCTGGAGAAGGCATCGGTGGTTTGTCCCGAGAAAGGGAGCCCGATTATACCTCAGGTCCGGTCTGATGCGACAGGCGGCCGTTTTCTCTTTACAAGACCCATGGCTTTGTTTATATTCCAATATTTGAATTTATTCGGGAA
>DATEVI010000022.1:0-2981 GCA_035281865.1 Geobacteraceae bacterium
GCCAAAGTTCAGGTTCCGTGTCAAGGGTGCCAGGGTGAAAAAGCGTCTCCTCGCCCTTGGTGGGGCAGGGCGTCCGGGTCAGGCCGAAAGCGCCGGTAAAAGCCGGCAAAGGGCAGGAGGTGTAAGTCCTCTTACACGGTAATGGGTAGCGACCAGCCGTGACCCCGAGTCATGCGTCGGCCCATCGTGAGGTGGGCGGCGAAGCGTTGACAGGGGGCATGCAGGCGTGGCAATTGAGCTCCGAAATCACCTAATCCGGGTGCCGACCTAGTAGCCTGGCGGGGAAGGCAACATCATATCGCCGCGATAGCGCGAGTGGCGACGAGGACCCGCGGAGTCAAAGACCCACAGCATGCATGCAAGCTCTTCGCACGGAAACCGGGAGATCCCAGGAGCGACCGATCATCATCCATGATCGGTCCGGTCGAGAAAGGCCCTTTGGCCGCAACCTCGATATGAACGCGAATGGGAAGTCGGACGGAGGCGTAGTATCGATGAAGCGAGCGAACAATGGTGCACAACCTGATATCATTGGCCAACCACCGGCGGAGTTCGTGGAGAGAAGGCCGACGGCCGAGGGGAACTCTGGGCGGACGACCGTGACCGGAACACAGGGACCGGAACCAGCGTCGAGCGGACTGTCCAGGGTACGAGAAGCAGCGAAGAGGGACTCGAAACTGAAGTTCACAAATCTGTTGCACCATGTAACCGTCGATCTGCTGCGGCAATCCTACTTTAGACTAAATAGGAATGCTGCAGTCGGAGTAGACTACGTGACATGGCGGGAATACGGGAAGAATCTGGAGGAACAACTTCCCGGATTGAAGGATCGCGTTCAAAGCGAGCACTATCAGGCGAAGCCTAGTAAAAGGGCATGGATACCCAAGTCCGGAAACGAGCGACGTCCGATAGGTATAGCCTCGCTGGAAGACAAGATCGTACAGCAAGCGTTGGTAATGGTCCTCCAGCAAATCTACGAGGTGGACTTTCTTGATTTCAGTTATGGCTCACGACCGGGACGAAATCAACACAACGCCTTGGATGGGATCTACGTGGCGATCACACGGCAGAAAGTGAATTGGGTTTTAGACGTGGACATCCGCAAGTTTTATGACTCACTCGATCATGAGTGGCTGATGAAGTTTGTAGAACACCGCGTCGGCGATCCAAAGATGCTTCGGTTGATACGCAAATTTCTGCGTGCCGGGATATCCGAGGACGGTGAGTGGTCCAAGACAGTGGTGGGGACACCACAGGGTGCGGTAGTCACGCGCGCGGCGAAGTCTACATTGTGCGGTACGCAGATGACTTCGTCATGGGATTCCAGAACCGATGGGATGCAATAAGGTTCCAAGCGGAACTGAAAGAGAGGCTGGCAAAGTTCGGACTAGAAGTGCACGAAGGGAAAACCCGGTTGATTGAATTCGGGCGGTTTGCCGTAGGGAACCGCCAAGGGCGCGAGCAAGGGAAGCCGGAAACATTCGACTTTCTCGGATTCACGCACATCTGCTCAAGGAAGAGAAACGGAAACTTCACGATATACCGCAAGACTATAGTCAAACGGCTCCGGGCCAAGATTAAGGATGTCCGGGAAAAGCTGTTTCGCAATCGGCACCGACCACCGTCGGTACAAGGCGCATGGCTGAGGGCGGTAATGCAGGGACACTTCAACTACTTTGGAGTTCCCGGCAATCGGAAAGCACTGGACACCTTCCGGACGCAGATTCAACACAGCTGGATAGAAGCTCTGCGAAGGCGGAGTCATAAAGCCCGATCTCTTACATGGGAACGCATGAAAAGGCTGATCAAGACCTGGCTACCCACAGCGCGCATAACACATCCCTATCCAAATCAACGCGTCTGCGTTTGACCCGAGGCAGGAGCCCGGTGCGGTAGTTCCGCACGCCGGGATCTGTGCGGGGGGTGCTGGGTAACCAGCATCCCTACCGCGAACTGACTTTTTGACTTTCTGGGCATTCCCCAGTTCAAACTGCCGGACGGCAGGGGGAGGTTTGGGTACGTATTTGACAAAGTAAACTTTCGTTATCAGGTTTGAATTGTAGCCGCAGGAGAACGAATGCCAAGGCAAGCTCGACTGAATGCGCCTGGACTGATAGTGCGGGGTGGCACGGATGCCCATCAGTACGGGGCGACATCCTCGTAGTATTTCGGCATGGCAACCCCGGAGCAGTCAAAGGCGTATCCGGTGACTCTTGTCTCACCATAATACCCCCTGACGTCTTCCCGCCAGTAGATATGCGTAGCACCCGCTTCCCTGGCCTTCATGGCGGTTCGGTATTTAAAATCGGCCAGGACCGGAGGGGGTCCCCAGAACCTGTAGCCGTAAGGACCGGGATATTTGCCGACCGGGCGACACTCCCTTACGCTTATCGGATCGGATTCTGTGAGCGGAAAAAATCCGGTCGAAGGAGTCGTGGCGCAGCCAATTGTCGCGGAGATGATGAGCAACAGCCAGAATAACTTCATAATGCCTCCAGATGAATCGCCTTCCGGCGGTTTTCCCTGAAAAAGACAGCGCACCTTCTCAACTCAATATTAGCAGATCGCGGAAAAATCAGCATAATAATTACTTGTTGACTTGTGTGAGAATTGAAATTGATCTTCGCCAATGGCCTGAGAAATAAAGGGACTCCATTCCAATTAACAGTTTGAAGTCTGTAAAATATGTATTGTGTCCCTCTAGTTGCCCGAAATTAAGGATGAAAATTTTGTTGAATGTTACTAAGCGTAGGTATATATAATTAACTACCGACTATTTGTAACAGGAAATTCGATGCAAGAAAGACAGTCGACTAAAAAACGTGTTATCACCATTGTTAAGAGGCGAGGTGTGCTGCGTCCACGCGATCTGGACACGCATAACATTTCCCGTACGGTTCTCCAACGTCTCTACCATGATGGCACCCTTGAACGTGTCGGTCACGGTCTTTACCGGCTGGCAACGGCCGTCGCAACCGAGC
>DATEVI010000023.1:0-3728 GCA_035281865.1 Geobacteraceae bacterium
GGTCCCGCTTGTTCTCTTCGATGAGCTTCTCCGTATTGTCGACGAGCGCAGCGGCCATATTCACGAGCAGGTCATTTTTCGCGCCCGAAGAAAGCCTCGCCATGGCAAAGGAGGCCTGGCGGGCATCCACGGCAATCTTTCTGATTTGTTCGGCTATGGTCATCGTGTCCTCCAATAAAAAATTTGCCAGTCACCAGTCACCAACCTCTGCCAATAACGGGCTGTTGAAAAACGTCATGAGGAGGCCGGGATGCTAGGCGCAAGCGAGAGAGGGAGCGAGGCGTAGCTACGCGTACGTTGAGCTTCCGAGCGAGCGGCAACGACGCAGACCGGTCCCGCAATAGTTTTTCAACAGCCCGTCACAGCATCACCAGGTTGTCCCTGTGTATGATCTCATCCCCATATCGGTAACCGAGCATGCTTTCTATATTGCAGCTCTTGCAGCCGAGGATCTTCTCGATCTCCCGGCAGGAGTAGTCTACGATCCCCCTGGCGAATTCCGTCCCGTCCGGTCCGCAGACCCGGACACACGATCCGCGATCGAAGTCGCCTTCGACAGCGGATATTCCGGAAGGAAGAAGACTTCTTCCCTGCCTGGAAAGCACTTCCACGGCACCTTCGTCGACCGTGATCCTCCCTTTTGGCCTCAGGGTATAGGCAATCCAGTGCTTGCGCCGGTTCAGACTGTCCGTTGCCGGCAGGAAAAAGGTGCCAACCTCTTCGCCGGCCAGCGCCCGGTTCAGGGTATCCGCTTTTCTCCCGTTTATGATAATGGTGGGAACTCCGTATTGAGTGGCCTTTTTGGCGGCGGCCAGCTTAGTGGCCATTCCACCGGTGCCGACGGCAGAGCCGGTTCCACCCCCGGCCCGCTCGATGTCCCTGGTGACGGCCTTGACCAGCGAAATCAGTCTGGCGTCGGGATTAACGCGTGGGTCCGAGTCGTAAAAACCGTCGATGTCGGTCATGATGACCAGGAGATCGGCCTCGGCCAGGTTTGTGACAAGGGCCGAAAGATTGTCATTGTCCCCGAACTTGATCTCCTCCACCACGACGGTGTCGTTTTCATTTATGACCGGCACGACGCCGTAGGAAAGGAGCGTGTCAAGCGTCGCACGGGCATTCAGGAAGCGTTGCCGGTTCGACAGATCGTCTCCTGTCAGCAGTATCTGCGCCACCTTGAGGTCGTATTCCGAAAAGGCATCCTTATAGCACTGCATCAGACTCGACTGTCCCACCGCCGCCGCCGCCTGCTTCTGCGGTATGGTCCTGGGCCTCTCGGCAAGCCCCATGTCCTTGACGCCTGCCGCCACCGCTCCGGAAGAAACAATGACCACCTCGCGTCCGTGCTTTGTCAACCCGGAAACATCACCTGCCAAAGACTTCAAGAAATCGTTGTCCAGACCGTTTCCGTTCCCGGTGAGGACACGGCTGCCTATTTTGATGACGATCCTTTTAACCCGTGCAAGAATTTTTTTGCGCATCACGACACCTCATTGCCAGAGAATTCCCGCGATTTCGTCGAGGAGCGCTTCTATCCCTTCGCCGGTAACTGCCGAAATGGGAAAGACCTTGATGCCTTTTTCCGCAAAATAGGGAACAATTGCGGGCAGATTATCTCTCACGTCCGGCAGGTCTATCTTGTTGGCGACCACGATCTGCCGTTTCTTGTCCAGTTCTTCATTGAACAGGGAAAGCTCCCTGTTGAGCGCTTCGTACTCCCGAATCGGGTCACGTTCCGGCATTTGGGACAGGTCGATGAAATGGAGCAGCAGGTCGGTCCGCTCCACATGCTTCAGGAAGCGATGTCCCAGCCCGGCGCCCTTGTGGGCACCTTCGATCAGGCCCGGGATATCGGCAACCACGAATGATCGATAGTTTTTGTAGAAAACCACGCCCAGGTTCGGGGTCAGAGTAGTGAACGGGTAATCGGCGATCTTGGGCCGCGCGGCCGATACCTTGGCGATGAACGAGGATTTCCCCACGCTGGGAAAACCGAACAGACCCACATCGGCGAGCAGCTTCAGTTCGAGCTTCAGCTTGCGCTCCTCGCCGGGCTCTCCAGGCTGGGCGAATTTCGGGGCCTTGTGCGTCGAGGTGGCGAATCGTGCGTTACCCTGCCCCCCGCGACCCCCCTTGAGCAGGACGATTCTTTCTCCAGGCGTCGTCATATCCGCCAGGACATCTCCGGTTTCAAAGTCTTTGACAATCGTACCGGGGGGCACAAGGACGACAAGCTCCTCGCCATTGGCTCCATGGCGGTCCTTGCCCATCCCGTGGCCGCCCCTTCCGGCCTTGAGGTGCGGGCGGTGGCGAAGGTCGAGGAGCGTGGAGATGCCGGGAGAGACCTCGAAAACCACGTCCCCCCCTTTGCCGCCGTCACCACCGTTAGGACCTCCACGGGGGATGAATTTTTCCCTGCGAAAGGAGACGCAGCCTGCGCCGCCGTCCCCGGCTTTAACATTTAAAGTAATTTCATCTATGAATTGCATGGTTTCTCATGGTTTGGGAATGATTGGATACAGACCGAAGGCAGGTTTTGAGAGCTTGCCGAAAAAATGTGTATCGAATATAGCAAATTTCATTCCTTCGGGGAACAAAAAAAGCCGGCGTTTTCTTTAACACCGTCATAGCGCAGATTTACTGGCAAGGGTGAAATGTCAGGGGGCAATCCCGTCCAGCCTGTGGATCCCTTTCTCGCGGGCGATTGCCACCGCTTCCTTGAATTCGGCGGCGGTTATCCTCCGGTTGAGGGGCGGGTACTCGTGGGCCTTGTAGCAGGGGCGGTACTGGTCCATGATGTTGACGTAAGTGTCGGGGGAGATTTCCCGGGCGATGAAATCCATCACCTCGGCGGTACCGGCGAGACCGGCGGGAAGGACCAGGTGTCTGACGAGCAGACCGCGCAAGGCGATGCCACGTTCATCCATGACCAGGTCCCCCACCTGACGGTGCATCTCCTTCAGGGCCTCTTTGGCCGTTTCAACATAGCGGGGCGAACCGGAAAAGCGAAGTGCCGTCGCGCTGTCACCGTACTTGAAGTCGGGCATGTAGATATCGAAAATTCCGTCCAACAGTCGAAGGGTGGCGACCTCTTCGTAACCGCCGCAGTTGTAGACGAGCGGGACGTCGAGCCCCCGCTCGACGGCGTGCGGCAGCGCCGCCAGGATCTGGGCGGCCTGATGGGACGGCGTGACGAAATTGATGTTGTGGCACCCCTGGCGCCAAAGCGACAGCATCATCTCCCCAAGCTCCCCGATCTCCACCTCACGCCCCTCCCCCAGGTGGCTGATGTCGTAATTCTGGCAGAAGACGCACTTCAGATTGCAGAAAGACAGGAAAATGGTGCCGCTGCCGTGCAATCCGACCAGGGGACGCTCCTCGCCGAAGTGGGGACCGTAACTGGACACCATGGGGAGCGCCCCGACCCGGCAGACACCCTTCTCGCCCTCAAGTCGATTTACATGGCAGTGCCACGGGCAGAGGGTGCAGTCGGCGAGGATCTCCCGAGCCGCCTCGACCCGCCTCGCGAGTTCGCCGCTTTTGTGCAAACGGATATAACCCGGCTCGAATCCGGCCATTGCGGGCTCCTCCTTTCGGGCAAAGGACTTCTGGCTCAATTATAGACAATATACGGTTGGTGACAATGGGAACACGGCGGTAACTAAATCCCCTATCCGCCCCTACGGGGCACCTTCTCCCTAATGGAGAAGGAATAGATGTTGTCCCTC
>DATEVI010000024.1:0-2853 GCA_035281865.1 Geobacteraceae bacterium
GCAGCACCTCCCGCTTCAGCACCCGAAATGCCGCAAGGTCCTTCAGCGGCCTTCCGACTTCGTCCGTGGATGGCGGAGTAAGACAGAGGGAGAACCGCTCCCCGGTCTGCGTCACCCTTAAGTCGTTGATTGGGGCGGGAGACAGCGCCTCCGGCGGAATTAGCGGACCCTTTTTCCCGCAGGCCGTCAAAGCGAGGGCAATCCCCAAGCAGAAAAATATCTTTTTCATCGACTCTCCGTTTTTTCAGCGACCAGTGACGAGCGAACCTCGTTCCTAGTTCCTTTCAGCTTTTGCCCGCTCGATCTCGGCCTTCACCCTTTCCAGGGCCGTGCCGCCGGTAGCTCTTCGCGCATTGACACTCGCTTCGAGGGTTATCGCATCGAAAATGTCGGCCTCGATCTTCTCGGAAAAGCCTTTCCATGTCTCGATAGGCATATCGGAAAGGTCTTTACTATTTTCCACGCAGTAGCGGACGGCCTTCCCGACAATCTCGTGGGCGTCGCGGAACGGCAGGCCCTTGCGGACCAGATAATCAGCCACGTCGGTGGCCGTTGAAAAGCCTCTGGCGGCAGCCATGCGCATGCTGTCCGTTTTCACCTTCATCTCCCGGATCATGTCGGCGAAGACCTTCAGGCTCCCCTTGACGGTGTCGATGGTATCGAAAAGGGGTTCCTTGTCCTCCTGCATGTCCTTATTGTAGGCCAGAGGAAGGGATTTCATGACGGTCAGCAATGCCACCAGATTGCCGTAGACCCGTCCCGTCTTGCCCCTGACCAGTTCCGGCACATCGGGGTTTTTCTTCTGCGGCATGATGGAAGAACCGGTACAGAAGGAATCGGACAGCTCGACAAAACCGAATTCACTGGAGGACCACAGGATGAGCTCTTCGGAAAACCTGGACAGGTGCATCATCAAAATGGAAGATGCGGACATGAACTCAAGGGAGAAATCCCGGTCGGAAACTGAATCCAGGGAGTTTCTTGATACCTCCTGGAATTCAAGCAACTCCGCCACATATTCACGATCGATGGGGAAGGTAGTCCCGGCAAGGGCGCCCGCTCCGAGAGGAAGCGCATTGAGACGCTTTCGACAGTCTTCCATGCGCCCCTTGTCACGTCTGAGCATTTCCACGTAGGCCATCATGTGGTGGGAGAAAAGGATCGGCTGGGCCACCTGCAGATGGGTGTAGCCGGGCATGATAACGCCGAGGTTCTGTTCCGCCTGGAACAACAGGGAGTCGATGAGCTTGTCGAGATATCCGCATATCTCCGCAATCTCGTCCCGCAGGTACAGTCGGACGTCAAGGGCGACCTGATCGTTTCGAGAACGACCGGTGTGGAGGCGTTTGCCCGCTTCGCCGATGGACTCGGAAAGACGCGCCTCGATGTTCATGTGAATGTCTTCCAGCGACACGGAAAAATCGAAAGTGCCGGATTCGATGCGGGCAAGGATGTCCTGCAGCCCACTAACAATGGACTCCGCATCGGCCAGCGGGATGATCGCCTGCCGCCCCAGCATCCGGGCATGGGCGATGGAACCCCGTATGTCCTGCCGATAAAGCCTCTTGTCGAATTCTATGGAGGCGGTGAATTCTTCCACAAATTTATCAGTGGGCTGGGTAAAGCGGCCACCCCACAGTTTATCCTTGGACATGCATATCTCCTGCATTCAAATTCAGGGGTTAAGGCTGAAGGCTGAAGTGTCCTGTTAGTCTTTTGCCTTAAACCTTCACCTGTCAGCCTATCAACCTGAATTTGTTTATTTTTTCCTGTTTGCCTGCATCATCGAGCGGATACGCAGACGCAGGGCATTGAGCCTGATGAACCCTTCCGCGTCCTGCTGGTTGTAGACCTCGTCCTTCTCGAAGGTGGCAAATTCGGGGTTAAACAGGGAATCGCTGTCGGATTTGCGGCCGACGGTGCGGCAGAGCCCCTTGTACAGCTTCACCCTGGCCGTGCCGTTGACGGTTTTCTGCGACTCGTCGATCATCGTCTGAAGCATCTCACGCTCGGGGGCGAACCAGTAGCCGTAGTAGACCATTTCCGCATAACGGGGGATGAGGGAATCTCTTATGTGCATCACCTCACGGTCCATGGTGACCTGCTCCACAGCCATATGGGCCTCGCGGAGTATGGTTCCGCCGGGCGTCTCATAGACGCCGCGGGATTTCATGCCCACGTAGCGGTTCTCCATCAGGTCGACGCGGCCTATGCCGTGCTGCCCCCCCAGGAAGTTCAGGTGGGCAAGCAATAGGGCAGGCGACATCTTTTCGCCGTCAACCGCCACCGGATTGCCGTGCCTGAATTCTATCTCCACGTACTGTGGCTTGTTGGGGGCCTTTTCCGGAGACTTGGTCAGAACGTACATTTCCTCAGGCGCCTCCGCGTACGGATCTTCAAGGATTCCTCCCTCGAAGGAGATGTGGAGGAGGTTACGGTCTGAGGACCACGGGCGCTTCTTGGTAACGGGAACGGGAATGCCGTTCTTTTTTGCATAGTCGAGCAGCGCCTGGCGGCTGTTCAGGTTCCACGTGCGCCATGGAGCTATGATGGTGATGGCCGGGTTGAAATGGTAGTAGGTCAGTTCGAAACGGACCTGGTCGTTCCCCTTGCCCGTTGCGCCATGGGCCACGGCATCGGCCTTCTCGATCTTTGCTATCTCCATCTGCCGCTTGGCGATCAGTGGTCTGGCTATGGAAGTCCCGAGCAGGTATTGCCCCTCATAGATTGCGTTGGCCCGAAACATGGGGAAGACGAAATCCCTGACGAATTCCTCCCGCAGGTCGTCGATATAGACCTTGTCCGCTCCGGTGGCAAGGGCCTTGTCCCTGATGGGGGTCAGTTCGTCCCCCT
>DATEVI010000025.1:0-4913 GCA_035281865.1 Geobacteraceae bacterium
CTTGTCACCCTCTCCGGCCTGATGAACCAGAACAATGGACAGGGCCTCTAACTTTGCGGCAAGATTCTGCGCCTGCTCCTTCACCTTGTTCTTCTTGTATTCCAACTGCCGCTTTGCGTGTTCCAAGGCTTTTGCATTTCGAGTTGTCGCCTCAATGGCAAAGCCCTTGGGGATCAGATAATTCCTGGCATAGCCCGGCGCAACCTTTACAATGTCACCAATGTGACCCAATGTATCAATGTTTTCCTTGAGAATTACCTTCATATTCTTTCCTCCCAGCCTGATATTACAGGTTTTCTTGTTTTTTTGGTGTGCGGAAATCACACCAGAGATCAAATAAGCCAACGGCTGCAACTAATACCATCAGGTACGGCTGCAGAAACGAAAGGCCGTAAAATATAAACCTTACGAAACGGGAAACCTGAAACTTCTTGAAAAAATGTACCGCAACAGCCATGCCCTGGACGAAATAGAGCGCTATCGCTACGATAAGCACATTCAGCGCCGCCCTGGTAACCAGGTCATTTTTTGCAAGGAGTGCAAAACCCGAAGCAATAAGCACCCAAACCAACTTTTCAGGGTTTTTGAATCTGCAAAAATCCCCAAAGAATACCTGCCGCGAAATTCTTTGCGCGGCTTTTTTCAAAAGAACAAGATTTAATCCCGCAAGCGCGCTGAGACCCACAAACAAAAGAGATGGATAGGTCTTTCCAACAAAAACCGCAGCCTCCCTCAACTGCAGTTGCAGCGCCTCCAGGTCTTCAGCTTCAAGTCCGCTCCTCAGTAATTGCGCTTGCGCCTCGGTGACGGCATCATTTACCCACTTGAGAACCAGAGTATCGACGTCACTTCCCAGCCATAAGCCGTACGCGACAGCAGCGGCAAGGATGATCAGCATATTGATTACAGCGGCATATGCGATGGTTCTTGCCGCACCCTTATTACCAGCAAGAAATTCAGCTAACAGGAGTGAAATCAATCCGCATTGCAGCAGGTAAAAAACTGAGCTGGCCGGACCGAATACCGAAAGGACAAGCGTCGTAACGGCAACAATTGCCAGACCCGTTACTCTGCCGTTCTTAACGCTGTAGTATAATGCTGGAAACGGCGCAAAAAGCATGGCAACCGGTCCGGGAAATACGACAAGAATAGAAACGACAAAAAACGCCAAAGTGGCCGCGCTGCCTTTTATGACTTCAAGCAGCGCGTCTTTGCTGATCAACCGAGCTATACCTTGCATCCTTTACGGCATGACATGGCCGGCAGCAATCGGCAGCAGGGCGATGTTTCTTGCCCGCTTGATCGCTTCGGTTATTTCACGCTGATGTTTTGCGCAATTTCCGGAAATTCTCCGGGGAACTATTTTTCCCCTTTCAGTTATAAATGAACGGAGAGTTCTCGGATCTTTGTAGTCAATCTTTATTTGTTTGTCTGCACAGAAACGGCATATCTTTCTACGCTGAAACGTTCTCTTTTTCCTACCACCATTTCCTCTTGCGGGTGTTCTCTCGTCACTCATATATGTAATCCCCCCATTATTTTATTCTGTAGCCGAGGTTACTTCGGTATTTTCCTCCGCCGCTTCCTGGACAACCGGTTTTTCTTCCTGTACCGGCGCCGTTTCGACATCCTTTTCCAGCTTTACGCTCTGGTACCTGAGTACCTTGTCATCAAGCCTCAAACGCCTCTCCAGTTCTGCGATCAGGCCGGAACCAGCGGCGAAACTGAGATAAAAGTAGCGTCCCCTCTGACATTTTTTGACCGGGTAGGCCAACTTCCTGACTCCCCAGTCTTCAAGCCTGTTGCATTCGCCTTTCATGCTTGCGATTACTTCACGCACCTTTTCGGTGAGCGACTTGAGCTCTTCTTCGCCAAGCTCAGGCTTGGCAATGAAAATCGTTTCATACTTACTCATTTCAATCCTCCTCACGGTTATTAGCCCCGGTCCAACCCGGAACAAGGAGATACGGCAAAAATTATTTTTTGCCGTTCTTCAATGCTTGTATTTAATCTTTTCGAAAAACAACATGAAACAGGTACGTCAAAATTACAATCGGATTCATGGATCTATGATTGAATATTTCCCCGTGACCGACTCGCCAAGGTCTATGTCACCCAAATATGGCAGCTCGAATACTGGAACATTTGGATGTAAATCATTTATTATTGGTCAGCCAACAGATCCCTGTTGTTGTAAAACGTCATAGCCTTACCCAGTCCGTCCCTTATGTACAGGGCCAGCAGATCCATCAAATTGTCGACCAGACGCGGCAACTGAGAAAGTTCGTCTTTCGCGAAGTTGCCGAGCACGTAATCGGCAGCATCGCCATACCGTGGCCTGCCGATCCCTACCCTTACCCGTACAAAGCCTCCTCCTCCCAGTTCCGATACCAGTGAACGAAGGCCGTTGTGACCGGCATGGCCGCCACCCTCTTTGAGCTTCACGGAACCAAATGGAATATCAAGATCATCGTGGATTATCACCAGATCTTTAAAGGAAAGCTTGTGAAATCGCATGGCCTCTGAAACTGAACGTCCGGACAGATTCATGAAGGTTTGCGGCTTGAGTAGAAGCAGATGCGCACCACCCCAACTGCCCTCTCCATATAACCCGGAATACCTTTTCCTGACCATCGGTATCCCGGAAAGATCGGACAACCTGTCCAAAACCATGAAACCCGCGTTATGGCGGGTCCATTGGTATTTTGAGCCGGGATTCCCCAGGCCGACGATCAGCATCGTGGTCATGGAAGGCCGAAAAACTCTTACGATTCTTCGGCTGCAGTCGAAGTTTCTTCTTTAGCCTTGCCCGAGACGTTGACAACTGTTCCGTTCGGATCATCGAGCACCTTTACCCCCGCAGGCACCTTGAGGTCGCTCACATGGAAAGAGTGACCGATATCCAGGTTGGTCACGTCAACCTCAATATGCTCGGGAATCTGGTTCGGCAGACATTCAATCTCTATGGCATGCATTATTACGTCTAGCATGCCGCCTTCCTTGACACCGATTGCCGTGCCTGTAATGCTAACAGCAACTGGAACCTTCACCTTTTCCGAAAGGTTGATCTTGTGGAAGTCCACATGAAGCAGGGTGCCCTTTAGACAATCGCGGAAAAGATCGGAAACGATAACCAACTTTCCGTCCAATGCCTTATCGCCTTTCAAGGTAAGTATACGATTCCTACCCCCCTCACCTGCAATCGCCTTTGCCAGTTCTTTCTCGTTGACTACAGCCGGGACTGCGTCCATCCCCTTGCCGTAAACGATGGCTGGGACCATCCCCTTCATTCTTAGTCTTCTGCTAATCCCCTTACCAGTTTCTTCCCTAACTTCGATATTCATGACTACTTGTTCCATATATCCTCCGCTTGTATCGGCAGCATCTATTATTTTTAAGGAAATTTCAAATTACACAAAAAGAGAACTTACCGATTCGTCCTGATGAATTCTCCTGATTGCTTCAGCAAGCAGTCCGGCGACTGAAAGAACTTTGATTTTGCTAGTCCTTTCTACTTTTTCACCTACTGGTATTGTATCAGTAATGACGATTTCCGCTATATGGGAATCATTTATCCTGTCAATTGCCGGACCGGAGAGGACAGCATGGGTTGCACATGCATAGATCGCCTTGGCTCCATGCTCCTTCAGCGCTGTTGCTGCTTGGGTAAGTGTTCCGGCAGTGTCAACCATGTCATCCACTATAATCGCGACCTTATCTTTGACATCCCCGATGAGATGCATGACCTCGGAGACATTAGGGCCGGAACGTCTTTTGTCGATTATGGCCAGAGTGGACCCAAGGCGTTTGGCGTAAGCCCTTGCCCGCTCTGTTCCTCCAGCATCGGGAGAAACGATGACAACGGAATCATTACAGAAATTCTTCTTGATATAATCAAGAATAACCGGCGCCGCATAAAGGTTATCGACAGGGATATTGAAAAAACCCTGAATCTGTCCAGCGTGCAGATCTACCGTGACGATCCTGTCGGCACCTGCCGACGTCATCAGATCAGCTACCAGCTTTGAAGTTATCGGTGTTCTTGGAGCGACCTTCCTGTCCTGTCTCGCATAACCGTAATAAGGGATCACTGCGGTTATCTTGGCTGCTGACGCCCTCTTCAGAGCATCCATCATGATGAGCAGTTCCATCAGATTGTTATTCGTGGGATAACAGGTTGACTGCACTATGTAGACATCACGGCCGCGGACATTTTCTCCAATCTCAATCATTATCTCGCCGTCGGAGAAGTTTTTTACTTTGGCTTGACCAAGCGGGAAACCAAGAGAAGCACATATTTTCTCGGCAAGCGCAGGATTGGAATTACCACAGAATATTTTAATTTTGTTTTCCATCATAGCCTCTTGCACAGGAATTAAATTCGTTCTGGTTTTAAATGGCTGGGGCGCCAGGATTTGAACCTGGGAATGCCGGAATCAAAATCCGGTGCCTTACCGCTTGGCGACGCCCCAATCGTGGAGTATTTAAAGGGTCCGTGTCAAAAAGGAAGCCCAACCGCCGACTTCACAAACATTCTTGTGGCAACATCGCGCTTCTTTTTCGGAGTTGAATACCGCAAACACCGTCGGGCCACTGCCGGACATCAGAACACCCCTGGCGCCATGGGCCACCAGCGTCTCCTTGATCTCCCTGATCACTGGGAAGCGCCCGATTGTAACTGCTTCCAGATCATTTGTGAGAATTGAGCATATGTCTTCAATCCTATTGCAAAACTGTGGCAGTTTATAGCCATCCAGCCTGTTTGTCAATGTCAAATTTTGATACACCCACGCAGTCGACACATGTACGTTCGGATTCACCAGAACGAGCCAAACCGGCGGCAGTCCTTCAACTGGAGTCAGCTTCTCTCCTATGCCCTCTGCCAGTGCAGTTTTTTTGAATATAAAGAACGG
>DATEVI010000026.1:0-4520 GCA_035281865.1 Geobacteraceae bacterium
ACCAGATAAGCAAAAAACACAAAAATCAATTCTTTTAGCAATGTAAACTCCAGAGGAAAGATGAAAAACGGGGTGCATACTACAGGAATTCCGGCCGGTCCGCAATATGGAAGGGGACAACTAAATTCCCACTATGATGAAATCTCCTTAGCGGCATCCGTTCCGCCCCGTTGTCTGACAAGCAAAAACGCTGCCGCAAGGAACAGGACGTCCCTCAAGATGGCCATCCAGGCCGGGGTCTTCTCCCCCCCTTGGCGAAAACAGCCGCAGTCCACGTCGAGACCTCTGATAATAGTAGAACCGAGGGCCGCAATGAATACCATGTTCATCGCGATGACGATGAAGGATGCCGCCCTGACACGATAGCCGATGACGAGCAGGAGTCCGCAGACGGCCTCGATCCACGGTAAGACTGCGGCAACCAGATAGTTCAAAGCGTAAGGCATTATCTTATAGGCAGCAAGACTTCCGGCAAAGGCGACGGGATCGATGATCTTGATGATTCCGGCGTAGAGAAAGACCAGTCCCAGACCGATCCTGACCAAGCGCAGGATGTTTTCCTTCATACCATGCTTCATTGTTTCGCACTCTCCACGGGGAGACCGGCGTCTTTCCATTCGGGATAACCGCCTTCATAAACGAAGACCTGCCGGTATCCCCTGGCCATCAGTTTTTTCCCGATGGTCATGCTGTCATGGCAGCCATAGCCACTGCAATAGACAACAACCGCGGCCGACAACGGAACTTTCGCCGTGAAATCGGCAATCCTGCGGTCAAACAACCCGACAGGCATTGGCACGGCACCTTTGATATGCTCCCGGCCAAAGACCAGATCATCCCTTGCGTCGACAAGAACGGCTTCCTTCCGGTCAAACATTTCTTTGACCTGCATAAGTCCGGCAGGCATAGGAATATCACCCTGGCCCGCCGATATGGATGGAGGAGAAGACATGCTGCCCTGTTTTCCCGACCACACGTCGTACAGCATGCCCCGGTTCCAGATCAAGCCGAACGCTCCGGCAATCAGGATAATAGCACCCATCTCCGCCATCAGTTTCTTCAGATTCATGTCCATATCTATCTCAAACTTGCCCATTTTAAAGTTTCAGTGAATCAAGAAGCGGTTTACGGTTCCTTCATGATACACACTTTGTCGTTCTTGTCGCAATAGCGAATCACCTGCACATTTTCAAATGTAATCAGGCCGCCTTTCATCATCTCATCTATCTTCGGCATAACCGCCTCCAACTTGTCACGGGATGAAACCACTTCGACAATCATCGGCAGGTCCCTCGCCAGTTCCAGCAGCTTGTCGGTATGATAGACGAGGTGAGGACCAAAACCGGCAACACCGCGTATTACCGTGGCACCGCCAAAGCCCTCTTCCATCAGGAGATCAACCAACGCCTCGTACAAAGGTTTGTGTCCATGCTTGTCATTTTCACTGATGTGAACCCGCATGAGCACCTTTTCCCCGGTAAACTTTGTCATTGTCACCCTCCTACAGATATCGTGCCGTGATAATGCCCGCCCAGGTAAACAGAAGGCATACAAATACACTCAGCAGCACGTTCCCGAATGCTATAAGAAATTCGCCGTCCTCAAGAAGCCTGAAGGTTTCGTAACTGAAAGTGGAAAAGGTCGTCAGCCCGCCGAGAAAGCCGATGGTCATACCGACACGGATGGTCGGCGGAATAAGTGTGCTTCTCATGCCGAATTCCATGATCAGACCGATAATGAAAGCTCCCAAAATGTTGACAACGAATGTCCCATAGGGGAAAGACCTTCCCAGCACCCCGTAGACCCAGCTGGAGACGAAATATCGGGACAGACATCCCATTGCTCCGAATAACGCTATGGACAGAACAATCGCCATTTAATCCCCCCTGAATCGAAAACTCGCCTTGGCAAGCCTTCAAGTATTGCCTGAAACCTCCACGGAAAGCCATTTCCACGCTGTTCAGTCCCTGAAGTTCGGGCGCATTAAAATGATCTTGCAGAACAAAACTACCCCACATCGCGGGCAATTGTCAAGGGAGTGCCGCCAGGTCGAAAACCTCCTGCCCGCTCCAATTATAAGTTGCATGCGCAGTCGGGTGAGTGATAGAATCCGGCGGCAGAAGCAATGGGAATTTCTATGTATACTTTAAAAAGACAGGCCATGGTGAGCCGTCTAAGAACTGTCCACACTATCCATCATTTTTATTTATGAGGTTGCCAACAATGTTCCACAAGATGATGATTCAAACCATTTTCACCCTGACCCGTCGGATTTCAATGCACTTCAAACTGCCGCCGATTATTCTGACTCTCCTCGTGTCCGTGACATGCGCAGGAGCCCAGCCTCCCGTGCAGATCGACACCATCGGAAAAGGGCCTGATGTGCCCATTCTCCTGTACCACAGGGTAGCCCCCGTCGTGGCCGATTCCATGACCATGACCACCGCGGTCTTCGAATCCCATCTCAAGTACCTGCGGGACAACGGGTACAAGGTGATTCCCCTTCGCCGGCTTGTGGACTACTACCTGAAAAAGGGCCCGGCTCCGGCACCGAAGTCGGTGGTGATCGTGGAGGACGATGCCCATATTTCGGTGTACCGGAACATGCTCCCTCTGATAAAAAAATACAATGTGCCGGTCACGATATTCGTTTACCCGTCTGCAATCTCCAACGCCGACTACGCCATGACTTGGGATCAGTTGAGGGAACTGAAAAAAACCGGCCTTTTCGACTTTCAGTCCCACACTTACTGGCATCCCAATTTCAAACACGACAAAAAACGGCTGAAACCGGTGGAATTCGATAAATTCGTAGATACTCAGCTCAAGAAATCAAAGCAAAAGATCGAAAAGGAACTTGGGGTAAATGTCGATCTGCTCGCCTGGCCTTTTGGAATTCATGATGATTACCTGATCAGAAAGGCCGCAAATATAGGATACCGCTCGACATTCACTATCGTCCGCCGCCACGCCGGCCCGGGAGACGACCCCATGAAGCTTCCCCGATATCTCCTGGCCAACTCCGATCAGGGGAAAGCTTTCGCGACCATACTGGCGGGGAGTAAGCCGGGAAAAGACTTAGCGCGTACGGCATCCGTCAAGCGGGAAAACACCAATGTCAGACGACAATAAAAAACACCCTTGCCGGGATTGCGTATATTGCCAATGGTGCGGCGATGACCGGTGCAGGCTTTGCCTGCAGCGAAATTGCGCCAGGCACAAAAAGCTTTCCATGCAGGAGCAGATAGAGCTGTACGAAAGGCTGAACAATCCGGGGCTGAAGGATACCGAAAAATGAACTTGCCCTATGGCAAACATCCCGGTAAAACTATCGGTGCATACAATTTGCGTGAGATAAAGTCGTAAACCGCACAACTATCATCACGGGCTTGCCTACGGAGGATTTTCCTTTTTGCAACCCAGCCTTGTGCGTGTTTTTTGGAGAAATGGTATGGACAAGAAAAAAAAATTGCTCGGTGAGATTCTGACCGCAAAGGGGCTCATTACCGAAAAAACCCTCCAGAGAACCCTGGCACGGGCAAAAAGATTCAAGAAAAGGCTCGGCACGATTCTGGAGGAAACCGAGTTGATAACCGGCGAGGAACTTGCCGATGCCCTGGCCCTCCAGTATGGTTGCCGTGTGGTCAGCAACTTCGCCCAGCACTCGTTTCCGAAGGAATTGCTTGATCTGATTCCCGCCGACATAGCCATGCAGCACATGCTGTTCCCCCTGAAAATCGAAGGGGACAAACTTGCGCTGGCAATGGCGGATCCGACAGACACCAGAATCGTTTCAAACATTGCGGCAAATAACGGTATGAAAGCGGTACCGTTTATCGCCACCAGAAGAGATATAACCGCGGCCATCAGCAAACATTATCTGAACAAGGACGTCACGGTTTCCGAGGAACGGACCGTCCTTGTGGTCGAAGTCGACAACCTTCTCTGCACGATGCTGTCCCATCTCCTGACGAAGGAAGGCTATCGGGTCATCAGCGCTTCAGACGGAATGGAAGCATATAAACTGGCTGTTTCGGAAGCCCCACAGGTAATCCTGGTGGACAAGGCTATACCGAAACTGGACGGCTACGGTCTGTACGATTCCCTGAAAAACCTTCCCGAAACAAGGCTTATCCCTATCCTTCTGATGACGGCAAGCAATGATCCGGAAGAAGAAGCCCGCGCCTTCGAAAAGGGCTTTTTCGATTTCCTGACCAAACCGGTGAAGGATGTTACCCTGAGAACCAGGGTAAAGAGGGCATTCCAGTTCTACGAGCGGGAATTCGGTCTGCCTTAGAGAATTCGACTCGCCTATTTTTTTCCCAATTCCTTTGAACGATTTACTGCAGCATCCACTGCCGTCATGATCGTCCCCCGTATCCCCTCCTGCTCAAGGACATGGAGACCGGCAATGGTCGTCCCGCCGGGGGAAGTCACCTTTTCACGAAGTACGGCAGGATGATCACCAGTCTCCAGCACCATCTTCGCCGAACCTAGAACGGTCTGTGCGGCAAGCATGG
>DATEVI010000027.1:0-6519 GCA_035281865.1 Geobacteraceae bacterium
TGCCGACCCCTGAACAACGTGATCTGATGCGTCGCCGCACTGCGGAGTTCCGCGCCCGAAAGCCGCTGGTCATGGTGGATTTCTGGAATGACGGCCCGATCATCAGCGGCTGCATTGCCGGGGGGAGAAAATACTTCCACATAAATGCCAACGGAGATATAGAGCCGTGCGTTTTCTGCCACTTCGCGGTGGACAACATACGCAGGACGACACTGAAAGAGGCGTTGAACTCTCCACTGTTCCGGACAATACGGGAGGTGCAGGGGAAGCATGGAAATCTGCTTCGCCCGTGCATGCTCATCGACCATCCCGAAGTCGGCCGGGAGATGTTCCGGACGGAAGGGGCGTATCCGACCCATGCCGGAGCCGGACAGATATTCACCGAGCTGTCCGGGCAGATGGACGAATATTCCTGCCGCTATGAAGAGATCGCCGACCCGGTCTGGGAGAAGGATTTCCGCGGAGACGCGGGACGGGGGAAAACGGGCACAACGGACAGCAAGCGGTGAGGCTTTACAGCAACCTGAACCTTTTCCTGATCGGACTCTTCACCCGGCTGACGCCAAAGTTTCTCCATCCTCCCTGCGCGTTTTTGACGGGCTCCCTGTTTTATCTCTTCGCGGCGGAACAGCGGCGCGGCGTCCGGTCGAACATAAGGGTCGTAACCGGCAGGCATAATGTGGAACGGCTCGTTTTTTCGACTTTTTACAAGTATTCCCGCAACTGGGTCGATGTCATGATGATGATGAGGTTGCGGGGGGAACGTCTGAATTCGCTGATCGGCAGGAGGGAAGGCGCGGAGCATCTGGAACGGGCCATGGCCGGAGGCGCCGGGGCAATCCTCATTTCCCCCCACCTGGGGAACTGGGAACTGGGAGGCCTGGGTCTCGCGGACATGGGGTATCGGATCAACGTGCTCACCTTTCGCGAGCCTGATGAAAAGGTCAACGAGTTGCGTGAAAGAGTCCGGTCCGAAAGGGGGATCAGATTCATTTACGTGGACCGCAACGATACCTCTCCGCTGGCGATCATAGAGGCTGTAAACGCGTTACGGCGCAACGAGGTCCTGGCGCTGCTCGGTGATCGCGATGGTTCTTCCCACACCGCAACCATGGATTTCTTCGGCCTGCCGGCAGCCATACCCCTTGGTGCCGCCTATCTCGGGATGGCGTCCGGCGCGCCGGTCTTCCCGGTCTTTGTCCCGCTGGAAGGGGATCGTTACGCCACGATCATGGAGGAGCCGATTTACTTCACGGGCGGGCACGGATCTCACCGGCAGGCGGTGCTCGACGGGACGGCAAAGATTCTGCGGGTTTTTGAAAGGTATATGAGGGCCTATCCCGACCAGTGGTATAACTTCTTCGACTACTGGGGGAAGGGCGGTGACACGGAAAAAGGCAATCAGGGCATGAAAAACTGAAATTTGTTTTTTGCCACGGACACTCAGACAAAATCAGGACATTACCCCTGAATTGTCTGCTTATGTCTGTGTGTGTCCGTGGCTAAACAATTCTTTCAAAATATTTTTTTGAGATTAACGGAGGAAAGGGTTTCCGATGACTGTTACTGAAGAGTTGATCACCAAGGTAAAGCAATTGATAATAGACAGCCTGCGCATCGATGGGATGTCGCCTGAAGACATCGAGACCGATGCGCCGCTTTTCGGAGAGGGACTCGGACTCGATTCCATCGATGCCCTGCAACTGGTAGTAGCCATGGAGAACGATTTCGGTGTCGTTGTCCCCGATGCCGAGACCGGCGCCGTGGTCTTTCAGTCCGTGCGCAGCATGTCTCAATATATCTTGGACAATCAGAAGTGAAACTGCTCCTGATAACTCCCGGTTGGCCGACCGGGAGTCTGTGGGGAGAACTGGGCTTCAAATTTCCCTCCCTGTCCTTTGCCGCTCTGGCCGCGGTAACCCCTCCTCACTGGGAGGTGGAGCTGTGCGATGAAAATATCGAAAGGATAAATTTCGCCGCGAACGCGGACCTGGTGGCGATTACCGCCATGACCCCCCAGGCGCCCCGGGCCTATGAAATAGCCGATACATTCCGTGAAAGGAAAATACCGGTTGTCATGGGAGGCTTCCATGTCAGCAACCTTCCCGACGAAGGCATCAGCCATGCGGACGCCATTGTGGTGGGTGAAGGGGAAACCGTCTGGCCAAGGCTGCTGGCGGATTTCGAAGGGGGTTCGCTGCAGCGGATGTACCGGTCGGTCGGCCCCGTCGGCATGGAGGAAATACCGACCGCGCGCCGGGATATATTCAACGGCAAGAAATACCTCCTGACCAACACCCTGCAGACCACCCGCGGCTGTCCCCATGAATGCGAGTTCTGTTCGGTGACCGCCTTTTACGGCAGGAAATATCGAAAAAGGCCGGTCGATTCGGTGATCGCCGAGCTGGATGTTCTTCGCGGAAAAAACTCGTTAGCCTTTTTTGTCGACGACAATCTGGTGGCGGACCGCGGTTACGCGATGGCCCTGTTCGACGGCATGCGGGGAATGGGTTTCAAGTGGCTCTCCCATGCGCCCATCGATTTCGCCCGTGACCCGGAGCTGATCAGGGCTGCGGGGGATGCGGGCTGCATCGGCATGTTCGTGGGGTTCGAGTCTCTCAAGCCCGAAACTCTTGCCGCAATGGGGAAAAAACCCAACCTGAAAATGGACTATCTGAAGGCGGCGTCCATATTCCGCGACAACGGTATCGGCATTCTCGGTTCCTTTGTCCTGGGCAGCGACGGGGATACTCCCGCGGTGTTCGAGGATATCCTGCGTTTCTGCGAGGCTGCGCGGCTGGAGGCCGCCATTTTTCCCATACTGACCCCCTACCCGGGAACTGCCGTGCGGGCCAGGCTTCAGGCCGAAGGGAGAATAATCTCCGATGCGTGGCAGGATTATGACATGGGACACGTAACCTTCCAACCTTCAGACATGACGGTTGATGAGCTGCAGGCAGGCCATGCCTGGCTCAACAGGTCGTTTTACTCCTTTTCTTCCATGTATCGCCGCATCTTCAAACTCCATCGGTCGGTGCAGGTCTTCGCTCCCATGAATTTCGGTTTCAGGAGCGCGATGAGACGGACGAAATAGGTGTTGATTTTTGTAGGGGCAAACCTTGTGTTTGCCCGCATTAAGGGCGATCACAAGGATCGCCCCTACCGTTTTTTTATACTTTCGAAGTTGGGGTTAGTTTACATATGAACTGTTTCATGTTTCCGGGCCAGCCATTGTTCCACAACGCGGAGATGCCGGATGATGCGGATTTTCTGGAAATCGCGGAGATGGCCCGCAACAGGGCGCTGTTGGATCTCCACGACTTCACGTGGCTAACGGAAGAGAGCAGAGAAAACGTCAAACTACAGATATATGGCGTGGCCATGAGCCTCTATCGGGCGCGCCTGTTGCGCCGTCAGTGGACCATGCCGAATCTGATCGCGGAGCACAGCATGGGGATTTATGCTTCCCTTGCCGTTTGCGGTTCCATCTCCGAGGAAGATGCTCTTGAAATGACCTTCAGGGTAGGGCGACGGATGGTCCGAATGGGAGAAAACGCGGAGTACGCCCTCGGTTGCATCGTCGGGCTCACCCGGGAGCGGATTCTGTCCCTTGCCGAGAACAACGGTGTCTATCCGGCCAACCTGAATACCTCCCGCCATTTCCTGCTGTCCGGTGATCGTCGGAACATGGAATCGGCGGAGGCGGAGGCGCTGGCCGCCGGAGCTTTTTCCGCCAAGCTGTTCCCCTGTGATGCTCCCCTCCACTCGCCGCTCATGGCCGAGATCGAGAAAGACATGACGGAGATATTCTCCGACTACCGCTACCTCGAGCCGAAAGTTCCTCTGATGAACCATATCGACCAGGAATACCTCGTCGCGGAAGAGATCCCCGGCTTCCTGATGCGTGAGCTTACCCTTCCCGTCTACTGGGAAAAATGCTATAAGGCCTTGAAAAAGGCCGGTGCAGCAAAATTTTTCGAGGTCGGCTCCGGAGATTCCCTGAAAAAATACAACCGCTGGATAGAGAGTGAAGCCTCACGGCTGTGATCCCTTATGAAATACCACGAGACACCTGTAAAAGTGCGATTCAACGAAGTGGACTCCTACAACGTCGCCTGGCACGGACATTATGTCGCCTGGATGGAAGTAGGACGCAATGACCTGGCCGGAATGTTCGGTGTCAATGCGGAGCAGATAGGGGCACTTGGATACCTTGCGCCGGTGGTGTCGCTGGAGTTGCAATTCAGGAAGCCAGCCCGTTTCGACGAACCTCTGCTGGTCAGGACTTCCGTGCGACGAACCCATACCGCCACTCTGGAGTTCGTTTGCACCATTGTAGGAGCCGATGGCGTTATATGTGCGGAGGGTAAAACCGTGCATGTGCTGACCGACAGAAACGGAGTATTGCAGTACCGCCTGCCGCCGGTTATCGACGAGCGGCTGGAAGATCTCATGACCTTTATGGAGGTCTGATGGACATTCTCCTGATATCCGCCAATCGTGAAATGAGTCCCTATCCGGTTTTCCCCATCGGCCTTGCATATCTTGCCGGGCCGCTGACCAGGGAAGGCCATCGGTTGAGGGTACTGGATCTCTGCTTCACTGCCGATCCTGAGTCCGAGGTGCAAAAGGTTTTGGCGGAATTTAACCCCGGTGCGATCGTTCTCTCCATCAGGAACATCGACAATGTTACGTATCCCTCCTCCCGTTCGTATCTGGCGGAAATAAAGGCGGTCATCGGGTTGTGCCGCGGAACGGCGCCGGTGATCCTGGGAGGCTCGGGCTTTTCCCTCATGCCGGTCGAACTCCTTTCTCTGCTGGATGGAGATTACGGAGTAATCGGAGAGGGTGAGGAAATACTGGCTGATCTTGTCGCCTCTCTGGCCAGGGGTGATGACCCGGCTTCCATACCGGGAGTGCTGACACGGGGCGCGGCCGTCTTTAAGACAGCCCCCCCCATTGAACGGATAGGCCGCCCTGAAAGAGGTCTTTTCCTGGTCGAGCGGTACAACAGGGAAGGTGGTATGGCCAACCTGCAGACCAAAAGGGGGTGCCCATTTGCCTGTATTTATTGTACCTACCCGTTAATCGAGGGAAGCCGGATGCGTCTGCGGCCGGCGGGCGAGATCATTGCAGAGATCCGGGAACTGATTGAGCTTCACGGCGTTGATTACATCTACTTTGTCGACGATATCTTCAATTATCCGCCGGAATTTGCCGAAGAGCTCTGCCGGGCCATGATAGCCGCCGATCTTGCGGTAAACTGGTCGGCCTTCATCAACCCTCGCTTCATCACCCCGCGGCTGGTCGGGCTCATGGTTGAGGCAGGGTGTGACGCCTTCGAATTCGGCACCGACTCCGGATCGCCGGTCATGCTGGAAAACCTCGGCAAATCATTCGGGGTGGATGAAATCAGGGCGGCCTCCCTTCTGTGCAAGAAGCACGGGGTGGATTTTGCCCACTATATCCTGTTCGGCGGGCCTGGAGAGACGGAGGAGACGGTCCTGCAGAGCTTTGCCCTGATGGATGAGGTAGCGCCGACCGCCGTTATCGGAATGACCGGAATCAGGATATATCCGAACACCCCCCTGCACCGGCGTGCGCTGGAAGAAGGAATGATAACCGCGGAAACCGATCTTCTGGAGCCGGTATTCTACATCTCGGAGCATGTGCGCGATAATCTGTGCGACATTGTCACCGGGCAGGCTCTGCAGCGGAAAAACTGGGTGGTCCCGGGACTGGAGATAAACATGAGCGATGCCATGCTTTCGGCAATCAGGCATTTCAAGGTCCGCGGTCCCCTGTGGAAGCTGATGAAGAGGCTGGGGAGGAGCCGGGTGCGGCCGATGCAGCCGAATGCCATGTAAACATCTGTAGGGGCGATCCTCGTGATCGCCCGAATCAAGGGCAAACACAAGGTTTGCCCCTACGCAAAGCAAAACATTATGCGCTGCACTATCAGAGGTCATTATGGAATTCAAAGATAAAGTAGTTGTCGTTACAGGCGGGACCAGGGGTATAGGCAGGGCCGTATCGCTCCATTTTGCACGGGAAGGAGCACGGGTGACAGCCGCCTATCTGAAAAACGATACTGCCGCCGAAGATCTGGTGAAGGAATCCCTAAGTCTTGCCGGGGAAATCAGGGTCATGAAGACCGATGTCAGTACTTCGGAGGGGGCGTCGGCACTGATGGATGCCGCGGCCAAAGAGACGGGCTACATCGATATACTGGTAAACAATGCCGGGATCATCCGTGACGCTTATCTTCCCATGATGTCCGAGGCGGACTGGGACGATGTGTTGAAGGGAAACCTCTATCCTCTATTCCATTGCTGCAAATGGGGTGTGAGAAAAATGATAGGAAGGCGGAGCGGCGCTATCGTCAATATGTCTTCCATATCCGCCTTTACCGGCAACCCGGGCCAGACGAACTATGCGGCAAGCAAGGGAGCGGCCATAAGCTTTACCCGTTCGCTCGCGCGGGAGGTGGGACCAATGGGGATAAGGGCAAATGCAGTG
>DATEVI010000028.1:0-4323 GCA_035281865.1 Geobacteraceae bacterium
AACCGAGGGAAATCAGGACCTGTTCGATCTTTTCGCGGGTGCAGGTGCAGAGAAAGGCAAGCTCCCTTTTTTCCAGGGCCACGAATGGAATATCGGCGAAAAGGCTTTCCAGCAGCGTCTCCGGGGTTCCGCCTTCGTGCAGAAATTGAGTGACCGGCAGCATCCGGCCGATACGTTCCATCAGCATGTCGATGACGCGCTCGTCGGCGGGGGGAAGAGACTGGATCAGGAATCCGCCGGAGGCGGATACGCTGTTGTCCGGTTCCACAAAGACACCGAGCCCCACTGCGGAAGGGATCTGCTCCGATTCGGTCAGGTAATAGGCGATATCCTCCGCAATCTCGCTCGTGTAGAGCTGGACCATCCCCTTGTAGGGCTCCTTCAGCCCCAGGTCTTTGGTAACGGTGAGAAAACCGGCCCGCCCCAGCGCTCCTCCGACATCAAGCTTACCTTCCGCGGTCACCATGTGCACATCCGGAACACCGACATATCCGCGCACTGCCCCGTTACTGTCGGCTTCCACGATGATCTTGCGCAGGGGACCGCTCCCTTCGAATCTGAGTCCTACCCGTTGCCCCGTCTTCATCAAGGCTCCAAGAAGGGAGCCGCCGGTCAGAGCCCGTCCAAGGGCTGCGGAAGCGGCCGGATACGTGCCATGGCGCCTGCATGCCTCATGAACCAGCCCCGTAGTCACGCAGGCCAGAGCCCTGATATTTTCCGTTTTGGTGACGATTCGGACGAGATAATCCTTCACAGGCAGGCCTCTCTTTTCCTACAATTTCTCACTACGCCAGCCCCATGGTAAAATTGAACTCCGAGGTATCCGGTAGGACTTCCCCCCTTATACAGGCCGCCAACACCCGTTTCCAATGCTCGCGGGGCTCATGGGACAGATCTACGACGAACGTTTCGCATCCCATTCCCTGGAGTTTCCCCCGATGGCCGCTCAGGGAAAACCGCCGACTGGGAACAACCACCGTGAGACCGTCCTGCACGCGAACCGTGTATTCATCGCCACGGTCGGAAACCACGGGCGCGTCGCCGCGCACATCCTTTATCCTGATTTTCGAAGTAATGAGCGGAATCTCGCTGTAGAGAATCATTCTCTTGTCGATGGGGACGCCGGCCCGCAAAAGCATCGCCGTGTTTTCCGCGTCATCTTCCACATACAGGGTGACCGCATCCGCACCAAATTCCTGCCAGACCAGCATCGCCTGACTGTTCAGGGAGAAGAGCCGGTAATCGACGGATATTTCCGCGCCCAGCCCTTCCAGCAATTGGAAGTGGGAAAGATTGGACAGCTCGAACCTCCGGAACCCGAAGGAAATGATCGATTCCACTGCCTCCCTGAAAAAGGGGAGGTCCTTGTCGAAGATGATGAAAGGCAGCCTCCACGACACCTTTCCTTCGCGTCCTTTCAGCTTGCGGGCAAACACGGGCAGTTGGTGCGTATTGGCCTTCGACACCGGAAACGAGACCGCATCCACACCTTCGTGCGTAATCACGTGAAAGTCGCGGACGCTGTCCACTCGAACGATACATTCCCCATGGGATGTCCTTTTGGCCGGGCCCAATCCGACCAATCCGGCCAATGCCCGCTCCCTGCTCTCCGCGCGACGACGGCGGTCACCAGCGAGTGCTTTATCCGCCAACTGCCGGTACAACTCGCGGCGGATATCCTTCAACATCCCGGCGGGGATGAAGACGGCCGGAAAATCGGGAGCGCTCAACGAGTGGAGCACGAACGGGGTCTCACCGGTCCTTTCGAACTGGCCGCGCAGGACCCCTTCCATATCCGCGGTGCGTGCCGTTTCCAGCTCGCCCAAGGGAAATTCGAAGGAATACTCCCTGGCGTGGACCCGCGCCGTTACGATCATGTTCCGGCCGTCCCCGGCAAAGGTGAGATTGCAGGGGATTTTTTCCCCTTTCACCGACTCCAGTTTGCGCTGGCAGGCATTTTCACTCATGGTAAAAGCGGTTTCAGACGAGATCTTGAACACCGAGTCGCCGGTTTTGCAGGTGAACGGAGCGACAGTGGAAACGATGCTCTTTTCCCTGGCAGCCTTCACCTGCTGTTTCCCCACAACAAGTTCCTTTACCGTGAAGGCTCGACCCGCCTTATCGCTCTTCGGCTGCACCCGTATCCGTTCACCGATGTGAAGACGGTCTTTGGATGCGAAGGTGATTCGATCTCCGCGAACGGCCTGAATATCGCCCAGGTAGCGGCCGGTGGCCCCCTTGAGGCTGGGTGTGGCTATGTCGGTGGGATTCGGGGAAGCGAGAAAACCCCGTGTCGGCACTCTTCCGAAGGAGAGCTTGAGCAGTTCCTTGGCCTCCGCCACGGTATCCGCACGCCGGTGAGGCGGTGCATCCATCGTCATCCGGTATGCTCCAACGACGCTGGCAACATACTCCGCCGATTTCATCCGCCCCTCGATCTTTAATGAAGCCACACCCGCTTCGACAAGGTCGGGGATCATGTCGATACTGGAAAAATCATTGGTGGAGAAATAGTAACCCTCCTTGCCGCGATACCGGTAATGCCGCCTGCACGGCTGGGCGCAGCGGCCCCGGTTGCCGCTGTGGCCGCCGAGGAAAGAGGAGAAATAGCACTGGCCGGAAATTGAGAAGCAGAGTGCGCCGTGGATGAAACATTCGATCTCCATCCCGGTGGCTTTGGTTATCGCGGCGATCTCGTCGATGTGCAGCTCGCGGGCAAGAACGGCCCTTTGGAATCCCATGTTTTCCAGCTGCTTGACTCCAGCGGTGTTGTGGATAGACATCTGTGTCGAGGCATGAAGGGGAATCTCGGGGAAATAGTTGCGGATCAGCCGGAATACACCCATGTCCTGGAGGATCACCCCATCGATCCGCATCCCGGACAGCGCGGCAAGGACTTCGACGAGACGGGGAAGCTCCTGCTCTTTAATGAGTGTATTCAAAGTTACATATACTTTGCGCCCCTGCGAATGGGCATAGGAGGTAATCCTCTCCATCTGCGACAGAGAGAAGTTCTTCGCCTTGGCCCGGGCGGAAAATTCGTTGAGACCTGCATACACCGCATCCGCGCCCTTCTCCATGGCGGCGAAAAAGGCCTCCAATGAACCGGCCGGCGCAAGCAGTTCCGGTTTGTTTTTTTCCTGTTTTTTTGACATGTTCCAAGACTACATGAACGGGCGGGGAAGCGTCAAGGAATGATTGGTACAAGGTATTAAGGCAGAGGTTGAAGGTTGAAGGTTGAAGGTTGGTTCATGCAGGGGCGATTTTTCCTGACAGTCTTCAGCCTTCAGTCTATTAACCTGAACAATTGTTTATTTTCGTTCCCGCCGGAAACGACTATCGGACCTGGGATGCCCCTTCCTGCCGCCGGATGGTCCCGCCTGCTTTTTCTGCGGCCGGGCCTCGCTTACGGAAATGACAAGACTTCCAAGAAGGGCGCCGTCCAGGCAGTCGATAGCCTCTTTGGCCTCCTCGGCGCTTGACATTCGCACATAGGCACAGCCCTTCGACTTGCCGGATTCGGGATCGGTGATAATATGGACCGAAGTGACTGTGCCGGCCACGGCAAAAGTCCTCCGCAAATCGTCTTCCGTGGCCTCATACGATAAATGTCCTACGTACAGCTCTCTTCCCATCATGTTCTCCTTTTCTCAGATTATTATGTCTCAGAGGGTAGCCGACGAAGATTTCTCCTGGTCCTGAACCGGCCGATCCTTTCCTTCGCCCTCGTCAGCAGCTTCTTTGCCCAGAGGAACTCGGTCGCGAGGATCGCGAAACCTGCGGGGATGACGACCACGGCCGGACCGGGCAACACGATCATCGCTATGCCGATGGCGACAACGGTACCGCCGAGTACGGCGATAATGATCCGTTTAGCCTTCTTCAGCGTCCGGGCTACCATCCACCCCTCGCCATCCCCTCGAGCCGGGCGATCCGCTCCTCCATGGGAGGATGAGTCGAAAACAGTGACATGAGGCCGCCGCCGGTCAACGGGTTGACGATGAACATGTGGGCCGATGCGGGACGAGCCTCGGTCATGGGAATCATGTGGGAAGCAGTGTGCAGCTTTCTGAGGGCGTTTGCCAGGGCGAGAGGACTGCCGCAGATCCGGGCTCCGCTCTCATCGGCCAGGTACTCCCGGGAGCGGGACACGGCCATCTGGATCAACATGGCGGCAATGGGGGCGATGATCGCCATGGCCAGGGAGCCGATCATGCCGCCGGCGCCCTCTTCATCGTCGTTGCGCCCCGCGCCAAGTATGGCGCCCCACTGGAGCATGTTGCCTACCATGGAGATGGCACCGGCAAAGGTGGCTGCAATGGT
>DATEVI010000029.1:0-7433 GCA_035281865.1 Geobacteraceae bacterium
GATTGGAATCAACTTGATGAGGAAATAGCAGTCCAGGCCGTCGTGCCTGATGATTTTGAGAGAGAGGGGAATCTGGCGTTTCGCCTCCTGGGCGAGGCGCAGGAGTTCCGTCATTTTGCGGCGGTTTTCCTCATTGTGAAAGCCGAGGACGCTCCCCTGGAAAAGCCTCTCCCTTTCAATGTGACTGAACATGACAAGGAACATCCGGTTGATGTGGGAAACGGAAAGGTCTTTGTTGAGAACGACGATACCCGGTTCGATGTTTTCGATCAGGTTGACAAGGCTGCGACTACCCATCGGCTTACCTCTGCTGAAGAAAATTTGCCGTCATATTAGTATCATTCCTCCATTTTGTAAACCAACCCCTCCCTATTACGTTATTTCCATCGTGCAATTTAAATTTTTATCCTGATTTCTGATTTTCACTTAGATTTTACCCCACTTTGAAAAAGGGGGGCCAGGGGGGATTTAGATGCTTTCCCGAATAACACTAAATATCATTAAATATTTCACGATATCGATTCAACAGACTCTTTACCTGCCTGTTGCACGATCTCAACTTATTCGTGAGAGAATGCGGCGGTTTAATACGGAGGACCTCATATAACACGGAGAATTATTCAGCCACGATTGATGTGCATTCAACTGAATTGTCCTGGTTTTGTCCGTGTGTGTCTGTGGCAAAAACGATTATGTCGGATGCTTCATTATTTAGTCAGGAAAGAGAAAGGCGGGAACAGCTATGAAATGTCCAAAATGCAATGCAAGAATCGGCATGACGAAGCAGAAGCTGGCTACGGATACGGGCTTTGCCTCCGGTGTAATCTGCTATATCTGCGGGTACTGGAAACAGGAATTCTCCAGGAATTATATGGACTTCCCGACGCAGCAGAAACAAGCTGCCCAACGCTGAGATGCATAGAATAGTGTCGGGTCAGTTCGCCGCACTGACCCGGAGTCCGGAAAGCCGATTCCCGGGAATGCGTGGGGCTACTGCCGTCCAGCCGGCCTCCCCGAACTCGATACCTTCTTTCAGCAAACCGCGGATGGTTTCGTCCGATACGGGACGGCTGATATAATAACCCTGCATCTCATAACAGTTGCGGGATTGAAGGAAGCCCATCTGCTCCCCTGTTTCCACCCCTTCGGCCATTACCTCCAGTCCCAGGCTGTGGGCCATGGCGATGATGGCTTCAGCTATCGACGCGTCGTCCGGATTTGTGCAGATATCCCGGATAAATAGTTGATCGATTTTCAACCGGTCCAAGGGGAAATGCTTGAGATAGGTCAGCGACGAATACCCCGTGCCGAAATCATCGATGGCCAGATGCACCCCGAGAGCCTTCAGTTCCTGGAGCATGGTCACTGCGTTGTCGGAATTTTCCATGAGCATGCTCTCCGTCAGTTCGAGCTCGAGTTTATCGGGATCCAGCCCGGTTTCCTGCAGAATCCCTGCAACCATATCGACCAGATTGGCCTGCTTGAATTGACATCCTGAAATATTCACAGCGATACGGACGGATGCGATGTCGTCCTGCCATGACCTGGCCTCCCTGCAGGCAGTCCGAAGAACCCATTCACCGATGGGAATGATCAGGCCCGTCTCTTCCGCTATCGGAATGAATTTTGCCGGTGAAATGAGACCCGCATCGGGGCAGTTCCAGCGCAGAAGAGCTTCCACCCCGACGATTTCACCGGTTTTGCAGTCAACCTGTGGCTGGAAGTTCAGATAGAACTCCTCCTTTTCCAGTGCCCTCCTCAGGTTCGTTTCCAGTGTCATCCGCTCGACCGCCCTCAAGTTCATTTCCTGAGAAAAGAATTTGTAATTGTTTCTTCCGGTTTCCTTGGCGACATACATCGCGGTATCCGCGTTCCGCAACAGGCTGTTTACATCGTGGCCGTCAGTAGGATAGATGGCAATGCCTATACTGGCGGAAATGAATATTTTCTGCCCCTCCAGTTCAACGGGCAGAGACAGCGAATCCATAATGTGCTGTGTTGTATGGGCGATATCCTGCTCATGCTTCACCGCCGAGAGCACTATCACGAACTCGTCGCCACCGAGTCTCGCTACGGTATCACTTGCGCGGAGCCGGTTTTGCAGCCTCTCGGCGATCTCCTGCAGCAGAATGTCGCCGGCAGTGTGTCCGAGGGTGTCGTTTATCCATTTGAAGCGGTCGAGATCCAGGAAAAGAACTCCGACCTGCCAGCCTTCACGCAGGGACTGGGCCATTATCTGGATCAGACGATCTTCCAGAAGTCCCCGGTTGGGAAGACCGGTTAGCGTATCGAAATAGGCGAGTTTCTGAATTTCCTGTTCGGCCTGTTTACGCGCCGTCAAATCCACCGCCGCGAAGCTGAAACGGGGACGTGCGCACGTCGAATCGTATATGGGACTTATGCTCCCCTGATAGGAATATACACGGCCTTGATGCGGGAATTCATATTCAAAGGTCATGGTTTCCCTTGTTTCCAGGAAATATCTAAACACCTCGATCCAGTGACGGATAAGCTCGTCGGATATACCCAGTTCCCGAGCGGTTTTGCCGGTCATTTCTTCCACGCTCAAACCGAAAAAATCCGCGATCCGCTTGTTCGGCAGGACATATATGAAATCATCCTGCTCCACCTCGATGACGCTCATTTGAATTGCGTTGGCGTTGAAGAACCCCCGCAGCGTCGCTTCACTTTCCCTCAAGGCCTCCTCCGCAAGCCTGCGGTCTGAAATATCGCGATTGATCCCTCGATAACCCCGGAATTCCCCTTGTGAGTCGAAGACCGGAACACCTCCGGTTTCGAGAACGACCCGCCGGCCGTCCTTACGGATGTTTACGTTTTCAATTCCCGCGAAGGGTTGCCGGAATGCCGCCATGTGTTCCAGAATTACGGAAATTCCGCGAGCCTCCTCCGCGGGCATGAGGTCGAAAGGCGTTTTGCCGATGACTTCACATGGCTCATATCCCAGTATGTCCTGCACTTTCAGGCTGCAATATGTGTAGACGCCGTTACTGTCCGTCTCCCAGACCCAGTCGCTGATGGTTTCCACGATATTCCTGAATCGCTTTTCGCTGGCAACCAGCGCTTCCATTACCTGTTTGCGTTCCTGAACTTCCCGCTGAAGTCTGAAATTGGCTGTGGTGAGTTCGGCTGTTCGGGACGTAACCGTCTGCTCCAGGTTCTCCCGATATCTGGACCTTTGTTCCTCGGCCAGATCATACTCACTGATCTGGTCCCTCAGACGGCGGTTAATTTTCCGGTATTTGCCGAGCATCAGACAGGCTGCCGCCGTCGCCGCAACACTGCTGAATAGCAGGGTCAAGGTCTGCGATTGCCATCCGCTGAGCGCAGGCAGGATCAACTGTTTTGCATATTCATGTATGCTCATCGTTATTTATCGGATTTCGCGATCAGAAAGACGCCCGTTGTCTTGAACAACATGGTATGCATAGTGTTCAGTCCGGAAAGGATTACCTCCGCTTCTTTCTCGTCCCTGATTTTCTTGAAACATCGCAAAAGAAGCCCAATGCCCATAGAATTAATTCTACCAACTTCGCTGAAGTCGAGCTTGATTTTGCCTGTCTTGACTTTCCCCGGCAATTCCTGCAGATATTTTTCCGCATGAATATCAATGTTGCCCCGCAAGACACAAAGATCAAAATTATTGTCCTCAATCAACTCAATGTTGAAGTTTGCTACCATGGTTCAATTCCCCTGTAATATGGTCGACTGGACCATAATTCTTTTTCTTTATCAAACCCACAAAATTCAGACCGCACAGCTTGTCGTGATGTGAAACCCTTTCTTTTCGATGAGGTTTTCCGCCGTCACGAGCTTGACGTGCCCCCCCACAACGGTTTGCCTGCCCGGATTGATATGGATGTGTATATGGTCCAGAAAGCGCCATAAGATGAAAAGACCACGGCCCCCCGCTTCATCGAACAACTCGAAATCGTCCTGGTTCTTCGCAAAGTGTTCCAGGACGACCTTCGGCGACAGGCTTCCCCAGCCGTCCTCCACTTCCATGGCTAGAGTTTCTCCGTCAAAACCGAAGCGAAACGCGATATTTTCTTTCAGTGGGACGCGACGCTTCTTACCTTTTTTGTACAATGATGCGCTATCTTCCTTGCGCGGAGCGTCGTAAATCGCGTTTTCCAGCATTTCGTCGGCAAGGAGCGCACCCTTCTGCCGCAACAGCTCGATTTCAGAACTATCTCCGTTGATCACCCCCTCCAGCCGGGCAATTATTTCTTCCTTTTGGTCCGATGACGAAACCCGGATTTCGTGGATGTAAGTATCGGGTCTGAGGTAATCTCTGATCGTCAATGAAAGCCCTTCGGAAATTTTTCTTATGGCCAGGCTGAACAGTGACAATTCCGGTTCTTCATCGAAAACACCGTTCTTTTCGGGATTGATCACCAGATGCCGGACGTTGTCGCGGATGAGGGGCTGCAGCGGAGGAAATGGGTCCGACGACGAGGAAACAAGGAGAATCTCACTGCCGGGGTAGCGCGCTTCGAGGGTTGCGACAAGACCGGGGTTACCCTCCGGGTAGAGCCTGGTCGAAATTATTATCAGAGCGGGAACTTTGCGTGACTCTTCGAAATGTGCCATCGCTTGGGAAAGATCCCCTATTTCGACCATATGAACCAGTTCCGAGACCGGCAGCAGATGGGGGGTCAGGAAATCTTTCTCTTCAGCGTCCTTCAACACAACCAGTATTTCTTTCTGCATCAGAATCCTCCGGAGGAATTGGGAAAAAAGCTTTTTAAATCAGTTATACGTCGCGATAACCAGCGACACGTCATCTTCGAACGAACCTGACCCGACGAAATCCATGGCACTCTCAAGCAAAAGACCTCTCATGGCGCCGGGAGAGAATTCGATCCCTTCGCTCAGGACTCCCTCGAGCCTTTCGTAGCCGAATTCTTCGCCATCCTTATTCATGCACTCAACAATCCCGTCCGTATAAAGGAAAAGAGTGTCTCCCTTCTCAAAAACGGAATGGAATTCCCGGTACCGGCAGTCCGCCTCGAAGCCCAGGGGAAACCCTGAGACCTCCTGGAGCTGCTCCGAATGTCCCGATCGTCCCCTGCGGATATAGGGGAAATTATGGCCCGCGTTGGCAAACGACAGCCGGTTCTCCCGCAGATCGACAAGCACGATCAGACACGTCATCAGCAGGGACTGGCAGGCGGTAGCGATAATCGCCCGGTTCATACCCTCAAGGAGTTGCGAGGGTGTCGTGACGCCCATGGCAATCAGGGTATGGAGACTTGCCTTGGCCGCGGTTGTCACCATGCCGGCCTGGACACCATGACCGCTCACATCGGCGATGATCAGACCCAGCCTGTCATCCCCTATCGTAAAGTAATCGTAGAAGTCACCGCCGACTTCAGAAGAAGTGACGACCCCCGCGCCGACGGAAATGTCCCCGAATACAAATTCCGACTCGGGCAGCAGGTCCTGCTGTATCTTGGCGGCCTTGTCCACCTCGTCGCGTATCCGTGCGCTGAGGCTGTACAGTTTGTCGAGGAGGAACGACTGCGTCGTGGAGATCTGCATCATGAGTTCCGACACGGAAACAATGCCGGAGCAACAGCCCTTGCTCACGACCGGGAAGCAGTCGGTTTCGAGAACGGGGTCCACCGCCAGAAGTTTCACCAGCGCGCTGTTGACATCCAGTTCCGGCTCCATGACGGGGGTATTGCCTTCCAGCAGCACGGTAATCGGTTTGTTGCCGTACAGGTCCAGGGCGTATTTGTGGATAAGACGCCTGAAAAAGAGACCTTTCCGACTGACGAATCCCGCATATTCCCCGTCACTTACAACCGGCAGAGCCAGCAGCGAATGGTCCTTCCGGAACAATTCAACGACTTCTTTCACCTTCGCATCGGGCGCGATATGTGACGTGGGACGCGATAGCCCGCTCAATTGGGGGATGCACTCTCGATAATTGTCCATGTTTTCATCCGTGTTTTTAATGATATAAGACCCCTCCCTGCAGATGAACAGCCCTGACTTCGGGGTTGGAAAACCGTACTTATGTCTCTTCGGAGGCGCGGAACTTTTCTTTAGGCCTGGCAGCAAGATGTAACATAATCTTTACATACGTCACTCATAATCAGTGTTGCCAGGATAGAAAATTGCCCTTCGCCGAGTATGCTTGAGATCACTGTCTTGCACCCTCCCCCAGCCCCTCCCATCGAAGGGAGGGGGGCCTTGAATCCCCTCTCCCCTTGTGGGAGAGGGCTAGGGAGAGGGGAAATTATTTTGCCGGGCAGAATCGGCGTAAAAAATAAAGGGGGCGATCTTTCGCGGATGCCCCCTCTTCATATGACTTTTTTTTCTGCGGCCCCCTTCAGTCGGCAAAACTCCGTCTTGCAGAGTACTCAATGATGTTCGACTGGGACTGCTGCCTGTTCAGAACGAGTCCGAGCACCTTTTCCTTCGGCAGCATGTGCAGGGCCTTCTTGATGTTCGGGGTGGAAGTCTCCCCTTCCCGCACGACAACTACCACGTGGTCGACCAGCGGTGCGAATGTAAGGGCATCGGCACCGGCAAGAAGCGGCGGCACGTCGAAAATGACATAGCGATCCGGATAGCGGGACTTCATGTCGGCGACTAGTTCCTTCATTCGCTGTGATCCGAGGAGTTCACAACTGCCGCATATCGGCCTGCCGCCCGAAATGACGGTCAGCTTTTCCACACCGGGCCAGGTAATGAGATCGGATATGGGGGCATCGTTCAGAAGATAGTCGATAAGCCCCTTTTCGCTTTTATAACCGAGATAGCGATGTATCGACTGACGGCGCAGGTCGCAATCGACCAGCAGTACCGTCTGCAGGAACTCCTTCGCCAGTGTAATAGCCAGGTTGATGGCATTCAGAGTCTTCCCTTCTCCCGGGACGGCGCTGGTGATCATGATCGTGTTGCCGCCCTTCTCCTTGCACATCTGGAGGATCTTCGTGCGGAGCACACGGTAGGCATCCACTTCCACCGAGTCGGGCACACGATTCAGTATGCAGCGGTTGGCGTTGAGGACGGCAGGGTCCAGTGTCACCGAACGGGAACGGGTATAGCTCGGGGACACCCACCCTATCGTCGGCTTTTCGTCCGGTTCCGGCAAAGGCTCATGTGTCTGTTCCTGCTGCGCCTGCCTTTTCGTGCCGAGGCCGGATTTCAACAGATTGCCGAAGCCTATCGACCATCTCGATTGTCCGGTCGGTCCGTCTGTCTCTTCGGCCGGCGCGATAACCTCCTCGGCAGTCTTTGTCTTCTCGGCAATATTTTCCTCGAAAGCCGCTATATTTTCCTTCTCGACCGGCGAGATCACCTCTTCCTCCGGCTTGTTTACTTCCTCAACCGGCCTGATTCGCTCTTCCAGCAGGTTGACAGGCTCAATTGGCGGAAGCACCACCCGCTCCTGCCACTCA
>DATEVI010000030.1:0-3417 GCA_035281865.1 Geobacteraceae bacterium
GAAAGTCTTGAGGATCTCGTATTCATAGCGCGAAAGGTCCAGGACGCCGCCGAGGTAGGAAATCTGCCGTTTCGACTCGTTCACCGCGAAAGCACCCGAAGCGGGCGCACTGTTGCCGCCGTTGCTGGTCCTCCTAAGCACGGCCTTGACCCTGGCGGACACTTCCCTCGGACTGAACGGTTTCGTGATATAGTCATCGCCGCCGATCTCCAGACCGACGATGCGGTCGATCTCATCGGACCGGGCGGTGAGGAAAATGATGGGGACTGCGCTGGCCTGACGGATCAGCCTGCACAGTTCGAGCCCGTTGATGTCGGGGAGGCCGATATCGAGGATGATGAGGTCGGGATCATCCCCAAGGGCGTGCAGTACCGGCATTCCCGATGTAAGACAGACTGTTTCGAATCCTTCCGTCTCAAGTGCGTATTGTATCGCGTCCGCTATTGAAGGCTCGTCATCGACTATCAGTATCCGCGCTTTCATTGCATCTCCCCCTGAATAATCCGGCATTTCCGTTCTTGCGCTCACCGGTCCGCTCCTTTTTCTTTTGTTTGATTTAATATGTCAACTTTTTTCTTCGGAGGCATGTTTTCTCGCCGTTCTCCGCTTGTTCCTTCTCCAGGCCCTCCACTGCAAGAGAGTGCAGCGGACACGACGCTTGCCGAAGCAATTCACCATGAATGACAGTACAATCACCTGAAAATCCAGCCAAAGGCTCCCATTCCGGGCATAACTCTCGTCGAGAAAGCGGCTTACTTGCCGTCCTTTACCGGCAAAGAGCTGGGCCAATCCGGTCACTCCCGGTTTACAGCGCCAACGGGCCATCCCAGTTTCATGCCAGCCCAGACGTGCGACATCGTCGGCCGTCATCGGCCGTGGTCCGACCACCCCCATAGAGCCTTGCAGAACATTGAGAAATTGAAACAGCTCATCAAGCCCCGTCGCCCTGATCCAGCGACCAACTTGCGTAACCCTGCTTCCCCGCATACTGCGAAACTTGTAGATTCGGAAAGGCTTCATCTCTTTGCCGAGACGCTCCTGCACAAATAGTACGGGTGGTCCGTCTTCAAGGAGAATCAACAGGGCAACGATGAAGAAGCACGGAGAAAAGACAACCAGGCCGGTAGTTGCGAAGATGATGTCCAATACCCGCTTCATGGCGTTGATATCGTCCTTGCCGATGAGATGTCCGGCCGGTCGGCGACAGATTGGGGCCGATCGGTTTGCGCCGTGGAGAGGACGGATTCCAACGCTCCCCGCATGGAAAATAGCGCCCTGAGCTTGATAAGCGTGTTCCAGACCGGCTCGAAACGCTTCCAGCCCCCTGCGTACAGGAGGTGCCGCACACGGTTGGCGAATTGCTCGTGCGCGCCGCTCGCCTGAAATATGGAGCTCCACCGGTAAAACTCCCGGTACGCCCAGTCATAACCCGATTTCAGCATCTCTGCGGTCATCCCTTTCGGTTGAAAGACCACATGCCTGGTATCGTAGAGATCCCAATCGCGGCTCAGAATCCGCCCCTGGCTGTCCAGAGACTGGAACAGAACCGTGCCGGGATAGGGTGTCAGGATATGGAACGTAGCGGTAGTGATACCGTTTTCAATCGCCCAGGATACGGTGCGCCGGAAAACATCAAAGTTGTCGTTCTCGAACCCGAAGACGAAGCTGCCGTTTATGAAGACACCCAGGTCGTCCAGACGACGGATAACGCGGTCGTAGTCCCGACCAAGGTTATGCCATTTGTTGCTGGTCAGCAGACTTCCGGAATCGAGCGATTCAAAACCGATGAAGATGCTGCGCAGGCCGGCCTCCACGGCCTTTTCAATCAAATCGCCCTTCAGAATTGAATCCACTGTTGCCGCCCCCTGGAAGAGACGGTTCATGCCGCGCATGCCGTCGAACAGTTTTGCGGCGAAACGGCTGTCTCCCAGCAGATGGTCATCCAGGAAATAAAGGTGGCGTCCGGGCAGACTGTCGATTTCCGCCAAGGCGGCATCGACCCGTTGTGTATAAAACGAAGAGCCGCCCCGGAAGAAGCTGTCCTTGTAACAAAAGCTGCAGTGATGCGGGCAGCCGCGCGACACGACCAGCGAGTTCGGAACGAGATACCTTTCCCGCTTGATGAGGTCGCGGCGTGCGGGAGGCGCTCCGATGAGAGATCGTTTCGCGGAAAAATAGACGAGTTTCGTTTGCCTTCGCCTGAAATCCGCCAGAAACTCGGGGAACGTTTCCTCGCCGGGACCCAGGAAAATTGCGTCGGCATGGGGCTTCGCCTCTTCCGGTAGGGAGGTGACGTGTAAACCTCCCAACGCCACGAAAACTCCTTTTGCTCGGTAATGGTCCGCGATCCTGTAAGCGCGGCCGGCGCTAGTGACATAAACCTGGATCACCACCAGGTCGGGCGCGTCGTTTATATCCAGTGTTTCCACATGTTCGTCAACTATCTCAACTTCGTCGTCCGGTGAAAGGTACGCCGCCAGTGTTGCCAGCCCCAAAGGTGGAAACAGGGAATATTTTATGGGACGCCAGAATGGACTTTTTGCCTCGATAAGCGCGGGCAGGATCATCTTCACTTTCATTGCGAACACCTCCAGGTTTATATGCGAACAGCGTGTCTGAACATAGTGGTTTGCCGGGTCATATCGGCAAATTTGCGGCGACTGTACACAGGGAGGATGAAATGAGTATGAAGCGGAAATGAAAAGAGTATGAATAATAAACACGGGAAAGGCGGTTTCACGCGACGACGCAACGACGCAACGCAAAACCTTGATCCAGGAGGCACCATTCTCCGAAGATGTTCCGGCCATGTTTGATGCGATTGCAAATTCTCAAAAGACGGACGCGATTTCTTGTACGTTTCGCGGCCAGAGACCGCTCCTACAGGCTCGGATTCCTTTCAGCGGAAGATTAGCGCCAGTCAGAAAATCTATTGTGGGTTGGATTTCGTCGCGTCGTCGCGTCGTTGCGTGAGACCCGTTTTTTTACACGGTCTTGCGGAAACGGTTTACGGCGAACCAGAGGATCGCCCCGCCCAGCAGAAACAGGGCAAGGAACTGATGCCACAGCATGCCGATCCCGACCCCTTTCAGGAATATTCCCCGGATGATGACCAGAAAATAGCGCAGCGGGTTGATGTAGGTGAGCCACTGCACGGGTTGCGGCATGTTCTCAATGGGAAAGGCGAAGCCCGAGAGGAGTATGGCGGGGAAGATGAAGAAGAAGGCGCTCATCATGGCCTGCTGTTGGGTTCTGCTGATAGTGGAGATGAGGAGTCCGAATCCGAGGCTGCTCATGAGGAAGAGGGCGGTTGCACCGAACAGCAGGGGGATGCTTCCCCGGATGGGGACATCGAACCAGAAGACGGCCACCGAGGTGACGACGGCCACGTCTATGAAGCCGATCAGGACGAATGGA
>DATEVI010000031.1:0-3461 GCA_035281865.1 Geobacteraceae bacterium
CCGGTCGAGGACATGTTCTGGGGGGACCGCGTCGGTACCGTGCAAGACCCCTTCGGCTACAGTTGGTCACTCGCCACTCACATCAAGGACCTGTCACCGCAGGAAATCCAGCAAGGCGCTCAAGCCGCTTTCGCCCGGATGTCGGAGAAATAGGCCGCATGTTAGGACCACCAGAATACACACCTTCGGTCTCGAGCAAGTGCGAGAGCTGGGTGTTGTGGCTGCGGCCGAGCAAGCCATCCGAGACTTGCCGATTACGCTCGACAAGTTGCTGTGAAAAGTTTGGCGTGAAGACCTGGTCGCCTCCATTACTGGAAGCGAATACGTCATCGACGGCGGGTCGATTCCCCCCCGTTTAGTAGAAGAATTTGGAACTCAAACAACATCCACCAAGGAGGAAATGATGGATTCTACGCGACGCCCTTAATGGGATGAGCTAAGTAAGTTTGGAAAAGGGGGTATGTGTATGGACCGTAGTAAAGAGTCATATCTGGTAAAATGCCCTTCCTGCGGTGCCTCCAATCGGGTAACGGCGGAGATGGCGGGCAAGGTGGGGAAGTGCGGCGAATGCCATAGTGCCCTCCCTGTTTTTTACATGGAACCGATTGCTCTGGGTGATAATTCCTTTCGCGAGTTTCTGCAAGGCTATTCCGGGCCGGTGCTCGCGGAATTCTGGGCACCCTGGTGACCGCACTGCCGAAACCTCGCACCGGTGGTGCGGGAAGTCGCAAGAGAACTCGCGGGCAAGGCGGCGGTAGTGCAGGTCAATACCGATTTGAATCCGGGCCTAACATCAAGTTACCAGATACAGGGGATTCCCGCGCTGTTGCTTATAAAAGGTGGACAGATTGTTGGAAGAACCAGTGGTGGAATGAACAAAGAGTCGCTGCTCGACTGGATCCGTACGTATCTCTAGGAACGCCTGAACGACCTGCTGAAGTCTGGTGGCAGGCCCCTAGAACTTTCTACTGTGTCGTACAGTGTTTAGAAGGTTAGGTTCTGATTTTTCGTTGAAATACAAGTAATGTGCAGTTCCGGCATTTGCCAATGATGTCCTCACAATTTAGGTTCTCAGCATCATTCCTTCCGATACTCGGCAAGCATCTCCGTTTGTCGTTGCAGCACATCTCCGGCTTTAATTGTGGCTTGACGTTATTGGGAAAAAGCTAATTCCTATCTGATTTTCATGGCAATAAACCACCTCTCCTTCGAAGTGCAAAAGAACTGCTGAATTATTGGGACTAACCGAAAGCTTCACTTCCTCTTTTTTAAGGAATCTGACGCCGTTATCACATTCAATCAATGCTCCTTTCGGAGAGAGTTCAAGTAATTTGACTTCCATGGTGTGGTCATTAATCTGGACGGTACACTCCTCTTTTAATTTAAGTCGTGTGCAACGCCTTTTTTCAAAATGGGGTTCTCCCATTACCGTGTCTCCTTATGAAGAGAGAAAATAATCTCGTAAAATTCACCTGTCAAAAATATTTCCAAAGAATTCTACTATTTGCATTCTCGCCTTTAATGTGACGCCTCGCGTGCCCAGGAATTTGCCATTGATCAAGTCAAAGACAAGCCTGTGATCCAGGCTGTTTTTCTTGGACCAGGAAGCGACTGTTTCTCCAATTGACTCCAGTTTCTGATTTATGATGGCGTTTCGTTGCTCTATATTCATATTCATCTCCATTTGTCATTGAAAATTTTCAAGATATCGGAAGCGGCAGCCATCGGTATGCACCGGTGAGGCAAAGCAGTCCGGCAATGACCACGGCAACAATGACGACCACTCCAATCCTTCCATTCCGCAAATAATTCATTTTTCCCCGGCGAGATATCAGCATTGCCTGTCAAATCAGACCTGCAATGTTTGCAGATAAAAAAGCCGGGTCTGAATATCGTATGATATTTCGGCGACCCGGCTGTCTCGTGGAGACCCTGTAGCTTTCCGTCCCACCCTTGCGGGTGGTTTAGTATTGTCGTCTATCACTCTGCTGATCTGCGATGCATATTGGTAGCTCAAAACCGTTAGGCGAGTCAAGGGGAAACTGCGGGGCAGGTGCGGTCTTAATTATAATTATTGCGAATGGATATGGCATCGTTGGTGGGTCAGTCTTGCCTGCCGATTTCTCCCATACAAGGGGGTCACTTTTGAAACGGGTGCACATCTTGTAAATCCCATTGTTTCTGGTTAAATTGTTGATATCCAACAAAATCACCCAAATGCAAAAATAATAATAATTATCTTTTTCCTCTCCGGTCTGGTTCTTTTTTCAGGAGCCTGATTATGAAAAGAGCTGCAATGCACCAAGTGCAAGCGAGCCGAAATGATCATGTCCTTGATGCCTGCAAAAGCCGGATCACCTTCCCTCGCTTGAAACAAACATTATTTCTGATTATTGCAATTATTCTTTTCATTGCCGGAACGGGTTTCATCTTTCTGACCGTTGCCACGACATTATTCCTGGTAACCGCCGTTATTTTTTGCGCCGCAAGCACGGGTTACATTTATCAGACTGTTGCCACAGCCTTAGATAGGCATAACTATCCTCCTCCCGGCAAACTTGTGAAAATAAACGGCCATCGGTTACACATTCAGTCCGTTGGTACAGGAAGCCCAACGGTGATTCTCGAAGCAGGATTGTGCGCGATGTCCTCCGTTTGGGGATGGATACAACCGGAAGTGGCAAAATTCACACGGGTTGTTTCCTATGATCGGGCCGGTCTTGGCTGGAGTGAACGGGACAATGCTCCCTTTACAGCTTTACATGTTTCCCGGCAACTGCATGACCTTCTTCACACTTCCGGAATCGAGAGCCCCTACGTGATTGTCGGGCATTCCATGGGAGGGTTGTTAGTGCGGATGTTTGCTGATCAGTACCCTGATAACGTTGCCGGGATGGTCTTGGTGGATGCCTCTCACCCGGACCAGTATTCGCAAAATCCGGCAATACGGCGGTATATGAATTCAGGTTTCCAATTACTGAAAAAAATTCCCCTGCTGACAAAGCTGGGATATGTCCGTATTACCGGATTTTTAAATTCTCAAGCAGATGGATTGCCTGCACAGCAGCGGGCAGAAGCAGAAGTTTTTTTGTCCTCGCACAGCCACTTTAATACAACGCGCAACGAATCATCATCTTGGGACACGATATGTGCGGAGGTGCGCTGTTCAAGGTCCTTTGGCAATAAGCCGCTGGCAGTCCTGAGTTCCGGCAGAGATTTGCTGCCGGGCTCGCTTGAATTGCAGGGCCAGCTTGCGACACTCTCATCCGACAGCACGCATCATGTTGTCAAAGGGGCAACTCATGTAACATTGGTTACCCATAGGGAACATGCCATATCGGTGGTTGATGCGATTCGGCAAGTTGTCGAGAAGGTTAGAAAAACAGACAATGCAGACAGAGGATGAACGAATGACCATATCAGGGTATGGCCGCCCGGCCGGTGCTTAACAGGAGAGAATG
>DATEVI010000032.1:0-2822 GCA_035281865.1 Geobacteraceae bacterium
TGAAAATGCTGGCGCCGTCCAAGGATGGCGCCAGCATTTTTTTTGTGCGTTAGACCAAGGGCTCACTTACACTTGGGTTCGCATGGCACCCCATTCCCGTCTCTATCCAGGCGATTCAAGCCACACGCATACAGGTAGAACTTAGCCTCTTCACAGCTCGACATCTCATGACAATACTGCTTGTTGCCGCAAACAAAGCCTGTGTCGGGAGCTTGCACAGCGGATGCTCGCATGCTGGCTGCTCGATTTGCAACCGGTCGCCATTCCCAGGGCGGGACAGGATCCTTGACCCCCCACAATCCCAATCCTGCTTCTCTGGCCCTAACTTCAAGGTCGACATAATCAGGGTCGTTACTGTACCCCTCATATCGCCAGGCGTATCCAGCGCTGACAATCAACTTGTTCAAGTTGGTTCCACCAGACAGGAACACTTCACCGAGAGGCATGCCGTAAAGGTCATAGGCGTCGAACCGGACAGTAACGTTCTCATTGGAGGCTATTCTCAAGATAAAATTTTTAGCGGCTACTCCGAAGGGTTGACCCTTTACCGGAGCGTAGATCTGGGCAAGTCTGACACTTTCTGCCTTGCCATCATGCAGGATTTCGACGGTGTCTCCACTAAGGACGTCGACGAGTTTGCCACGGAAAGATTCGGCATGAAGCTGACCTGTGGAAATTAAGGCTAGGAGGAGCGTAAAAAAGATTGTTTTGTATTTCCTGTTCATTTCTTCTCACCTGTAATTTCCAGAACACCCTTGTTCAAAAAGCCCCTTTAAATCAAAGAGAACGCAGGTCTGGTGTTTTGTTTTGATGCAAAGCGACGTCCTTGTTCGAGGTTGTTAAAGAGAACTTAAATAAGGGGCTTTTTTCTTCTCACGACTGACGGAAGGATAGATGTTAACCCTCCCTTGTGAGAACGGCAAAGTGGCCATACAGAGTATCCGGCACAAAACACTCGTAAACCTTTGAACTCATATTCATCTCTTCAAGAAACTCGTCAACCGCCGACTTAACACCGGTTGAGAAATAGTCATAATCATCCACGACGATTATTGAACCGATTGACGTTGTTCGATGGAGAAAGTTAAGAGTCAGTTTTATCGGCTCATATAAGTCGAAATCAATATAAGCGAAACTGACTTTTTGGGGAAGGCTTGAATCATCTTTAAGCACGTGCTCGATAAATCCCTTGTGAATAACGAATCTTTGCAACGGGAATGATATTGCTTGGAGACGAGCGCGGACATTTTCCTCTGGCCACGACATTCTCCCGGCATAAGCTTCCATACTGCCCAGAGAAAAAATATCGTCTTTAAGTTGATCCTTTTTTGTTGGTTTGGAAAGGCCTTTGAATGAGTCGAATAAGTGGAGAATTTTATTGCTTGATAGAATTTCATTGGCTATTAGGGCCGATGTCTCTCCTTGAGCCACACCAAACTCGCAAATGTCACCATTTAAATCCTTGCACTTTGATAGTGCCTGTACAATGAAATAGGCCTCGGACGGTAGTGTGCCAAGTAGCCTGGCCAATAGCTTGGGACGAATCTCACTGGCGGCAATGAGATTTTCAGATTTATTGAGACATTGTTCATATGTTTGTGAAAGGTTGGAAAAATTTTCAAATTTTACACATTGTTCTGATGACCGATGTAGTTCATATCCGAAATTTTCAAAAATTTTCTTGACCACCTGCTTGAAAAGTTTCATCCGAATACCTGGTGGGATAGTTGGGCAAATGATTTATCTTGTCGAATTGGTTTCCGGAACTAATAAGGATGCTCCAGGTCCTTCGCCTCGAACCGGTGCTCCCGCACGCGAAAGACCGACTCATTCCCTTTTTTCCAGCATTTGATCCGCATCGCATCCTTTCCCAGTGCCCGTCTAACCAGGCCGACGGGAAGGACCAGGACAAAATAGAGCACGGACAAAATGACTTTGGAAACGACGGTGCCCAGCGCTGTGCTTAACGCAAACCAGAATCTGGCGAACGGTTGAAAAATGAGTGGGTAGGTCATGGCCACGATCAAAAAGATGATGGCCAGCAGGACCAGAATCGGTGGTTTCCAGACCTGGTAGCAGATAAGGCAGATCAGAACCAGGGCCAGGCCGGAATCCTTGCACTGTTCCACCGTGATCTTCTTTTTATCAGGTTGCATTTCTCATGACCTCGAGGAAAGGTTAGGTATCCGGAAAATCTCTTGTTCGGCTTCCGCCGGAAAAGAGCGGAGAGCCCCGCCCTTCAATCCAGCTCGTACTTCTGCTGCCAGTAGTTCCGATCCTCGTAGCGTGGCTGCTCCTCTTTCTTGAACAGAAAATCCCCCATGACCAGGTAATCCATTTCGGTCCCCATGAAACAGCGGTAAGCATCCTCCGGGGTGCAGACGATGGGCTCTCCCCGGACGTTGAAGCTGGTGTTCACGATCACGCCATAGCCGGTGCGCCGGCGGAAGGCATCGATCAGCTGCCAGTACCTCGGATTGACCTCCTTGTTGACGGACTGGATCCGGGCGGAGTAGTCGATGTGGGTGATGGCCGGCACATCCGATCGTAGATGGTAAAGGCGGTCGTAAAGAGGCAGTGAGTGATAGTTTTCGGGGAGAGGAATTTGCCGTTCTTTCCGAACAGGGGCTACCAGCAGCATGTAGGGAGACGGCCGGTCGAGTTCGAAAAACTCACTGATGCATTCATCGATGACCGAGGGGGCGAAGGGTCGGAAGCCTTCCCGGTATTTGATTTTCAGGTTAAGTTTTTTCTGCATTTCGGGGTGGCGGGCGTCTCCCAGGATGCTCCGGCTCCCCAGTGCCCGCGGCCCGTATTCCAGG
>DATEVI010000033.1:0-6335 GCA_035281865.1 Geobacteraceae bacterium
CCCTCGCCTGGATATCCATTGCATAAACGTCACGGAATGATTCCGCCATTTCTTCGTAGAAGTCGGAAAGGGGAGCGATCAGGGAATCGGGGTAATGGGCGAGCCCCATCCTGATCTCGTCGTTTACCGATGGCCGGTGTCTGCGCACTGTGTCTGTCTGCCACAGTGACGCTACCTCGGCGAGAATCGCTTCCTGCCCCCGGACGGCGGCAAGCCCGGTTAGAGGAAGCCGGTCGAGTTCCTCCAGTTGCCGGGTGATGCGGCGCCTCTTGACGAGCATAACTCGGCGCGCCACCTCGGTGGGATGGGCGGTGAACACCGGGGTCACCTCAACCCGGCCCAGGAACTCCAGGGCCTTCTCTCCGCTGATTCCCGCATCCCGCATCCTGCGGAGCGTGCCGCGCAGCGAGCCGGGCTTCTCCTTCCAGTCCGGCGCAAGCCTGATCGCCCGAAGCCTCCGCTTCCGATGGTTCGTCTCCGCCAGGTTCGTCAGTTCGAAGAAGGTGCCGAAAGCCTTGACGATATTGTAGGCATCATCGATGCTCATGCCCCGAACGATTTCCATCGCCCGCTCCTGAAGCTGCCGCTCGTCCGGGAGATCGAGGGAGTCCTCACTCTGCTCTTCGCCGAGCCGACGATGCCGGATTGCCAGCCTGCGGAGTTCTTCTTCCGCCTCGTACACCTCCCGGCCTGCCTGCTCCCGGATTACCTCGCCAAGGAGCATGCCCAGTGAGCGCACATCACGCCTGAGGGGCAGCTCAGCCAATTCATGGTCGTCTGCAATCAGTTCGTCCAGTCTTGCCGACTGGTCTTCAGCTTTCCAGTAAATCTCTCTTTCGGACATCAGTTCCCCTTGCCGTCAACGTGGAATTGGGGCCAGGGAAAATTATATCAGAACGCGTATCGGACGCAATTCGGAGGCGGCGCCGATCATCTCTTGCCGCGCAACCGCCTCAGGAAGTTGAAGATTGGGGGGAGGAGAGTGAAGAGCCCCAGGAGGGCGAGGACGGCAAGGATACTTGGCGAGAGCATGTCCTCCGGCCGGTTGATCGAGCCGAGCTGTAGTCCGGCAAAGGCGTAAACCAGGGATCCGGGAAACATGCCGAGGGAGGTGGTCCAGAGGAAGGTTATCAGCGGAATGCGGGTAAGCCCCACCAGATAGTTTACGGTAAAGAAGGGAAGAACCGGAATGATCCGGACAGCCAGGAGATAGCTGATGCCGTGGCGTTCGAGGGCACGGTTAAGTGGTCTCAACTGTTCCGCATAGCGCTCCTGCATCCAAGTGCCGAGCATATGGCGCGAGACGAGCAGTGCCAGGAACGAGCCGAAGGTTGCGCCGGCGTTGACATATAACGCCGTCGGCAGCACACCGAATAAAAAACCTCCGGCCATGTTCAGGACAATCGCTCCCGGCACGAACAATGCGGTGGTCATGTAGAGAGCGATGAACGCCGCCACGGACACCCAGTAATGGGCCTCGACGTACTCTCGCAGCGCCGTCCGCTGTGCGCTCACATAGGCGAAATCGAGGAATTTGTCCCAGCCGAGAAGGCGGTGGACAAAGAAACCTCCTGCCAGGAGCAGGACAATAAGGATCTGTTTCCAATGTGCTTTGAAGAACCGGAGAACCGGATGCATATAAGCCGCCCTTGCCGGTTTGAAAACGGCGCGCTGCTTTGCCGGCCGATCGACAGGGACGAGCGACGTCTCGCCAATGTTCCGCCCCGGCGTTTCCGCGGCGGTTGCCCGGTCACCCCCGCTCCGCCTGTGCGACCCTTCTCAGGGTGGCGATGACGCTGTCGGGATTGAGAGAGATGGAGTCGATACCTTCTCCCACGAGGAAGGCGGCGAAGTCGGGGAAATCGCTCGGCGCCTGGCCGCAGATGCCGACCTTGGTGCCGCTCTTCTTCGCGCTCCGGATGAGGCTCCTGATCATCTCCCTTACGGCATCGTTCCGTTCGTCGAAGAGTTCAGCCAGTTCCGCCGAATCCCGGTCCACTCCGAGGACAAGCTGGGTGAGGTCGTTGGAGCCGATGGAAAATCCGTCGAAACGCTCGGCGAACCTTTCGGCGAGGATAACGTTCGAGGGAATCTCCGCCATGACGTAAACCTCGAGCCCCTCTTTCCCCCTTACCAGGCCGTTTGCCGCCATCTCCTCCAGGACCCGGTCCGCCTCTTCGACGGTACGGCAAAAGGGGATCATCACTACCACGTTGGTCAGGCCGATTTCCTCACGAACACGCCTGATTGCCCGGCACTCCAGGGCGAATCCCTCCCGGTAGCGGTCGCTGTAGTAGCGCGAGGCGCCGCGGAATCCGAGCATGGGGTTATCCTCCCGCGGCTCGAACTCCCGGCCGCCGATGAGATTCGCGTACTCATTGGTCTTGAAGTCGCTCATCCGGACGATGACCGGATGGGGATACCGGGCGGCGGCGATCCTGGCGATGCCGCGGGCGAGATGTTCGACAAAGTAGTCTTCCTTGCCGGCGTATCCCTCGGTCAACTCCTCGATCATGCGCTTGGCTTTTTTGTCCTGGAGCCGGTCGAAGCGGACCAGGGCCATGGGGTGGATCTTGATGATGTTGTTGATGATGAATTCCATTCGTGCCAGGCCGATCCCCTTGCACGGGAGCCGCCACCAGCGGAAGGCGGCGGCGGGGCTGGCGATGTTCATCATGATCCGGGTCCTCGTTTCAGGAAGATCCTCAAGGCTTACCTCGCGCTCCTCAAAGTCGAGAAGGCCCCGGTAGACATACCCCTGGTCGCCCTCGGCGCAGGACATGGTGATCTCCTCGTCGTTCCTCAGTTTCACGGTCGCTTCGCCGGTGCCGACGACGGCCGCGATCCCCAGTTCGCGACTGACGATGGCGGCGTGGGAGGTGCGACCGCCGTAGTCGGTGACGATCCCTGCCGCCTTCTTCATGATCGGCACCCAGTCCGGGTCGGTCATGCCGGTAACGAGTATCCTTCCTTCCCGGAAGTGGTCGATCTCCGCGGCGCTCTTGATCACCTGTGCCTTGCCGGCGGCAATCGCCTCGCCGATGGCCAGACCGGTGACAAGCCGCTCCCCCGTCTCTTTCAGACTGAATGTCTTGAGCACCGCCGCCTCGCGGTGGGCCTGGACCGTTTCCGGACGCGCCTGGACAATGAACATTTCGCCGCTCTCTCCGTCCTTGGCCCACTCCATGTCCATCGGCATGCCGTAATGTTCCTCGATGGTCACCGCCCAGCGGGCGAGCCCGAGTATCTCATCATCGCTCAGAACAAATGACATTCGTTCCTTCCTGGTTGTTTCCAAGTTGCGCGTCGTCCCCTTGCCGCCGACGGCATAGACCATCTTCTTCCCCTTGCTGCCGAGGCTCTTCTCGATAATAGGACTGAACTGCTCCTCATCCAGCAGCGGCTTGAAGACCATGTACTCGTCGGGGATGACCGTCCCCTGGACGACGTTCTCCCCGAGCCCCCACGCTGCGTTGATGACCACGACGTCGGGAAAGCCGGTTTCCGTATCTATGGAAAACATTACTCCGGCTCCCGCCATGTCGGAGCGGACCATCTTCTGCACGCCGACCGAGAGGGCGACCTTCATGTGGTCAAAGCCCTTTTCCCGCCTGTAACTGATGGCCCGGTCGGTAAAAAGAGAAGCGTAGCACTTCCGGCAGGAATCGAGGAGTTCCTCCTCCCCGGTCACGTTGAGAAAGCTTTCCTGCTGGCCGGCAAAGCTCGCCTCGGGCAGGTCCTCCGCCGTGGCGCTGCTCCTGACCGCCACGTCCGCCTTTTCCACTTCATGTCGACGGCAGAGATCCCGGTAAGCGCGGCGGATCTCTCTGCCTATCTCCTCGGGGAAGGAAGCCCGCAGGAAGAGGGCGCGGATTGTCTTCCCCGTCAGCCCGAGCGGTTTTTCTCCGCGCCCGAACGCAGCCAGGTGCCCCGCGATCTTCTCCGTAAGATCGTTGGCGGACAGAAACTCCCGATAAGCGTCGGACGTGGTGGCAAAACCGCCGGGGACGCGGATACCTTTCTCCTTCAGGGCGCCGATCATCTCCCCCAATGAGGCGTTCTTCCCTCCCACCAGCGGTACGTCGGCGGAATTGAGATCCTCGAACCAGCGAATATACCGAAAATTTTCTGCCATACTTCCTCCCCGGCCGTTTTGCAGGCCGTATTCGAAAGCCGGAACCAAACAATCTACTCACGCAAAGCCGCAAAGTCGCAAAGAAAAAAAGAAAAAAAGAAAAAAAGAAAAAAAGAAAAGCTAAAATTGATGCAATCGCAAAAAGTCGTCATACCCGCGAAAGCGGGTATCCAGGGTTTAAGCAAGCTATTGAAATTCCTGGATTCCCGTTTTCACGGGAATGACAGTAAACTGTGCTTTTCGAGTTTCTGCGAAAGTATCAAAATTAGCTCGGAAATCACGGAAAATTTCCGATGAGAGTCGGGTTGGGGCTTTCCTGGAGCAAACAGTACGGCTTTCGTGCAGGAAGAAAGTTAGATGGAAATCGCCCGAATTCATCTGATCACTCGATTCGTGCAACAAAAGATGACAGATTACTGTTTGTTCCAGGAAAGCCTCGACCCGACTCCTGACGGACGTCATTCAGTCTTTCTCCCCCTCCAGTTCCACCTTCAGGGAGAAGAACTCCAGGAGGTCCTTCAGGGCGAGGATACCGACGAGCCGTTCCCCGTCGGTCACCATGAGACGGGTGTTCCCGGTACGTTTCATTGCGGCGAGCGCATCCACCGAATCGGTATCCGGCCTTAACGTATTCTCCGCGCATACCCTTGTCATCCTGTCCCGTACGGTCGTATCCTTCCAGGCCTCCCGCGCAATCTCCTTAACATTCCGGGTTGCTATGCAGCCGAGGAGTCTTCCCTCCTCCGCAACGGGAAACATATCGAAATGGTAGCGATAAACGTAATCGTCAACGAATTCCTGGATCGATATGGAGGGAGAGACGGTCACCGGGTCCGTTTTCATGAAACGTCTGATCGGCTCTCCTTCAAGGGCACGGCGAATGAGAAGCTGCTGGTAGGAGGACTGCGCCGCCATGCGGAGAAACATGCCGATGAGGAACCACCAGATGCCGCCGATCAAGTTCCCACGCAGGATGTTATAGATGGCAAAGACGAAGAGCAGAATGCCGAATCCGGAGCCGATCCGGGAAGAGATACGGGTGGCCCAGCGGATGTCGTTCCTGGCCTTCCAGAGGATGGAACGGAGAATGCGCCCGCCGTCAAGGGGAAAGGCGGGGATGAGGTTGAAACAGGCCAGCAGGACGTTGATAACGGCTAGATACTCCAGTACGGCATTGACCGGCATGGGCCAGGCGCCATGCATCCCGAGCGCGAAGAGCCCGTAAAAGCCGAAACCGATGGCAAAGCTCGATATGGGCCCGACGACGCTCATCAGAAACTCGACCTTGGGACTGGGGGGCTCATCCCCCATCTCGGCGACCCCGCCGAAAAGAAAGAGGGTGATGCCTCTCATGGGCATGCCGTAGGCGCGGGCCACCAGCGAATGGGATAATTCGTGGAAAATGATGGAGAAGAAAAGTCCGAAAGCGCCGACGGCGCCCATCACCCAGTAGGTCGACGGCGCGAATCCGGGATAGCGATAGGGGAAAAAGCCGCCCCCCAGGGTCCATATGATGAGTATGGCGAGGAAAATCCAACTTATGTCGAGCCGTACTTCGAACCCGAACAGCTTGAACAATGTGACCCGTTTCCCGAACAAATGCCACCCCCTGTTTCCGGCGTATAACATGGCGCATACTCCTCGCACCATGTCGTTCCCTGCATAGAAACAAGTATATACCTGTCCGGGGGCGGGTCAATCAGGCCACTATACCATCAACCCACGGAAACCCTGCACTGTAAGGCCTTGGTGGGTCAGTTCAATCCCCTTTTTCATTATCCGGAGATTGATCGGCCGATTTCATTTCCAGTGAACCGCTTCTTATATGAATGTCCCTCTGGGGGAATGGCATTTGAATTCCGTGTTCCCTGAACTTGTCGATAATGCCGAAGTTAAGCGAGCTGATCAGCAGCCCTTTTCGGTGGACGAGGGTGGTGCTCCAGGCCCTTAATTCGAAAAGAAGGCCGCTGTCACCGAATTCGAGAAAACGCACACCGGGGCCGGGCTTGTCCATGACGTCGGGATTTTCCGCCGCAACCTCGAGCAGCAGTCTTTCCACCAGCCGGACATCACTGTCGTAGGATACAGATACCGGGATCTTGAACCGCACCGTCCTGCCGGTGTGGCTCAAGTTCACGACATTTTCCGTGATGAACTTGGAATTGGGTACGATTATGGCGATATTGTCATTCGTCACCAC